>JAFYUD010000158.1 GCA_017549665.1 Clostridia bacterium
AAATACGAGCAGAACATTTCATATACCTTCTCAATTTCCTTTTATGATATGCTGAGAATCTTCTCCGTATATTCAAATATTGATCTTATGGAAATCGGACTTGCAATTGCAAACCCCATTTTACAGGGTACAGGCAGTCCCGAGGTTACTGCAAGAGATGTTCTCAAGGATACAGTTATATTTATTCAGTATGACGTTGTTATCAGACTTTATAATTTCGACTGGACTCCCAGATTTTTCGGAGATATAGACAATAACAACAAGGTTGAGTCAACCGATGCAAGAACTGCTCTCAGAAACAGTGTAGGTCTTGAAAAAATCAAAAAGGACAGAGACCTTATATTTGCCGATGTTGATTTTGACGGTGTTGTAACAGCTTCCGATGCGAGAGAAATTCTTCGTATGTCAATAGGACTTGAGGAGCTGTTCTCTGATGTGCCTGAGGGTAAAAGCATAAAGATTGTTGTTCTTATTCCTCCTAAAGAGGAAAAGCCCGATGCGCCTGAAGACGGTGAAGCTCCCGATGATGGTGAAGCTCCCGACGGCGGTGAGGATGCTGAGAATCCCGATGGCGGTGAGAACGGAGTTGAGCTGCCCTCTCTTGACGATGTAACAGGCGGTGTTTCTGATTTTATCACAGCTATCTTTGATATCGTAAACGGCTTCAGCGGCGGTGAGGTTTCAGATGAGGGTATAGGCAGTCTTGTTCAGAACATCAAGGATATTATCGAATCAGGCAAGAATAATATAATTGGCGGCGGAAACGATGGCGGTATCATTATAGTTCCCGACCCTGCGACAGAAAATGCTTGACAAATCGTTAAATTTTGAATAAAATCAAACAGTATATGATATTGAAAGGAAATGAGCATAAATGAGCTTCCAACTTACTCAGAAAGACTATGATAAGCTTAAAGCCGAGCTTAAAAATCTGTACGAGCTTGACAAACTTAACATAATTGCAATCAAAGACGCTAAGGATCAGGGTGACCTTTCCGAAAACAGTGAATATGATGCTGCTAAGGCAGAAGAGGTTAAAATCAATCAGCGTATTGCAGAGCTTGAAAATCAGCTCAAGAATGCGGTAATCATTGATGAAACCGTTCTTACAACCGAAACTGTTCAGTTAGGTCTCTACGTTACGATTCTTGACAAAACCTACAACGAGACAGAAACCTATCAGATCGTTTCTTCTCTTGTTGATGATGTTCTTCTCAAGAAGCTTTCCGATACATCTCCCATCGGTAAGGCTCTTCTCGGCAAGAAGGTCGGCGACGTCGTAACCTTCGAGGGTGCAAAGCAGAAGACAGAAATTGAAATTCTTGCAATTTCAAAAAATAAGGCTGAGTAATTTTATCCCCGATACAGACCTAAAGTTTGCATCGGGGAATTGATTTTTTTGCTATATGGAGGATTATCTTGAAAATAAAAGAATTGATTGCAGCATATCTGAAGGAACTGAAAAAATTAAGGATTAAAAACTTTATTCTGCTGATAGTTGCAGGGCTTATAAATTCTGTGGGCGTAGTATGCTTTCTTACCCCTGTTAAGCTTTACGACAGCGGAATTTCAGGTTCTGCGGTGCTTCTTGCCCAGATTACTCCCGAATATCTTACCTTGTCGGTATTCCTTATTATCCTGAATATTCCGTTGTTTCTTTACGGACTGAAAAAGCAGGGAATAACCTTTACCGTGTATTCTATATATGCCGTAGGAATGTATTCTCTCGGCGCATGGCTGATTTCTGATGTGCTTCCCGTGGATGTGAATTTTGCTTCACCGCTTGCCGGCACGGACCTGCTTTTATGTGCACTGTTCGGCGGTCTTATTTCAGGTATCGGAAGCGGTCTTGTTATACGGTACGGCGGTGCCATAGACGGTATTGAAGTAATGGCTGTTATTTTTTCAAAAAAGCTGGGCATTACGGTCGGGACATTTGTTATGATTTATAATATTGTTCTGTATATCATTGCAGGTCTTGTGATAAACAGCTGGATTCTGCCCTTATATTCCATTGTAGCTTATGCTGCAGCTCTTAAAACTGTTGACTTTATTGTTGAGGGTTTTGACCGTGCAAAATGTGCAATGATTATTACCTCCAAGCCTGATATAATATGTGAAGAGCTTATGCACGCCTTTGAAACAGGTGCAACAAAGATTGATGTTGTGGGCGGCTATTCAAATGCTCAGAAAACAATGATATATTTTATTGTCAACCGTTTTCAGGTTGTAAAGCTCAAGGAGCTTGTTCATGATATTGATTCATCGGCTTTTATAACTATCAGCGAGGTTGCTGATGTGTTCCCTGCAAATCAGAGCAGATAATATTTCTTGGAGAGATAAAAATGAAGCCTCAGGAATTACTTGAAATATTAAATGTGGCGGAAAAGCTCAAATGTGTTACCCGTCACAGCGATACCTCAAGCGGCAGACGGGAAAGCGTGGCAGAGCATTGCTGGAGACTGTCCCTTACCGCAATGCTTCTTGAAGAGGAGTTCCCTGATACCGATATTACAAGGGTACTTAAAATGTGTATTATCCACGACCTCGGTGAGGCATTTACGGGGGATATTGCAACATTCAATAAGACCTCCGCTGACCGTGAAGAGGAAAACAGGCGTTTTAAGCAGTGGCTCGGTACATTTTCCGATTTTCAGCGGGAGCAGTTTTCTTCTCTTCTTGCTGAAATGGAGGCCCTTGAAACAAAGGAAGCAAGGCTTTACAAGGCACTCGATAAGCTTGAAGCCGTAATTCAGCATAATGAAAGCGATATTTCCTCCTGGCTTCCTCTTGAATATGATTTACAGCTGACCTACGGAAGAGAGAACGTTGAATTTTCACCTTATCTTAAAAATCTGAAGGCGCATATTGATGCATGGACCAAAGAAAAGATTGAAAGCGGTAAATAATGCTTGTACAGATATATATAATATGATAAAATATTAAGAAAGCTTCAAAAAGGAAGTGAAAGCGTGAATATTGCCGCAATTCTTGCAGGGGGCAGCGGACTGAGAATGGGTACTGCGGTGCCTAAGCAGTTCCTTGAAATTGAAGGTGTTCCCGTTATAATAAGAAGCATCAATGCTTTTCTTGATTCGGGAAAAATCCACAAGTGCATTGTAAGCGTGTCTGAGGATTTTATTGACTATACAAAAGAGCTGATTGAAAAGCATATCCGTTCCGATATTGAAATTTTCGTTATAAAGGGCGGAAAAACAAGAGGTGACACCCTTTTCGGTGTTCTTTCCTTTATGAAGGAAAGAGGCTTTCTTGAGGGCAGTACGGTGCTGACACACGATGCGGTACGTCCCTTTATAAATAACAGAATTATTGAAGAAAACATTGCCGCAGCAGAAAAATACGGTGCCTGCAATACGGCAATACCTGCGGTTGATACAATGCTTCTGAGTGCAGACGGTGAGTTTATTGATTCCGTGCCCGAAAGAAGCCGGCTTTACCATGCACAGACTCCCCAGAGCTTTGATGCCCAAAAGCTTTACCGCCTTATAGAAAATACTCCCCGTGATGAATTTGAAATGATGACAGACGGATGCTCTGTTTTTTCATATTACGGTGAAAAGGTTTTTCTTGTTAAGGGTGAAACCTATAATATCAAAATCACATACCCCGATGACCTTATAAGGGCAAAGGGTATTATCAGAGAATATTTTAACTGAACGGAGAAAATTATGGCTACTTTAACTGTTATCGTTACAGCTTTTAATGATGACGAAAAGCTTAAATATACACTTGAAGGACTTGT
>JAFYUD010000159.1 GCA_017549665.1 Clostridia bacterium
AAGTCCGATACCCTGATTGCCGCTTGTAGGCTCAACAATTATTGTTTCAGAATTGATTATGCCCTGTTCTTCTGCAGCCTTTATCATATTATATGCAGTACGGGTTTTGATTGAGCCGCCTACATTAAGCCCTTCGTATTTGACAAGTATCTCAGCACTGTCTTCATCGACAAGCTTTGATAATCTGATAAGGGGAGTGCTTCCCATTGCATCAAGAATATTATCGTATATCATAACGCACCTCATAAATATTAAGCATAAAAATTATTATAATATCAAATCAATAATTTGTCAATTATATTATATGTAATTACAGAGAAAGAGTGAAAAGTATGGGTAATCTGTTAATTAAATTAAGAAAATTCATGATCGGAAGAAACGGTATTGATAAATTGACCATAGGACTTGCTATCATTTACAGTCTGTTTTCAGGTGTAAAAATATTCTTCAGAATGAATCTTCCCGTATGGATTGTTCTGAGTGTATTGCAGGCAGCCTTCCTTGGGTATATTGTTTTCAGAGTGCTTTCAAAAAATCTGCAGAAGCGTTATAAAGAAAATTATGCTTTTGAAAAGTTTCTGAATGCATGGAAGCCTTACGTTGAAAGAGTCGGACTCCGTTTTCAGTACAGAAAAACACACAGATTCAGAGTCTGTAAGCACTGCGGGGAGTTTCTGCGATTAAAGAAGGGCAGAGGTAAACGAAAAGTAACCTGCCCGAAATGTTATAACGAGCTTAAGTTTTATTTTCCGTTCTGAAAAGATTCCACGGATAGCATTCGTATGGAGGTTCGCATTTAACTTCAATTCTTTCTTTTGTGAAGGGATGAACAAAGCTCAGTCTGTGAGACCATAAGGCTGTTTCACATCTGTTGTTTTTGCTGCCGTATTTTCCGTCACCGGTAACGGGTGTTTTTCTTGAAGCGAACTGAACACGTATTTGATGTGTTCTGCCGGTAATCAGACGGACTTTAACGAGCGAATGATCTTTTTCTGTGCCGAGAACAGTGTAGTTGAGTTTTGCCTCTTTTACACCTTTACGCATTCTTTTAACGGTAAATGTCTTGTTCTTCTGCTTGTCTCTGAACAGTAAATCTGTCAGCATGCCTGAAGATTCCGAAGGAATACCGTCGAGCATGGTAATATATTCTTTTTCAATTCCGTTTTCCTGAACAAGTCTTGAAAACGCAGATGCTGCACTTTTTGTTTTTGCATACATTATTGCACCGCCTACAGGCTTGTCAAGCCTGTGCAGTACAAAAAACTCATTGTTTATCTGTTCAGAGAGCATAACCGGCAGGCTTGAATCAGAATCAGATGCTTCTGACAGCATACCGGGTAATTTTCTGCATATACAGATGTACTTGTCTTCAAATAAAATATCAATCATAGATTTCACCTTTTTTATGATATCATAAATGCAGAATTTACTCAATAGTAAAATTTAAGAACATTCTGATTTCTGTTGACTTAATGTTACAATCATGTTAAAATTATATTAACTATGGGAGGATGATTATAATGAAACGTCTTTTAATTTGTTTAGCTTCATTGATAATTGTAATTACATGTATATTTCTGTCTGCTGAATCTGCTGACAGAATTTCAATAGAGGAGAATGCGAAGGCTGAATACGGCTCTTGTCTTATTCATACATATAACTCCGATTACACAGTTATCAATAAGCCCACATGTACGGATAAGGGAATGAAGTACCGTACATGTTCTGAATGCGGTTATAAAGATATCGTTGAAACTCCCAAGGATTCAGATAACCACACAAGCATCAAGAATGAATGGTTGTATTTCCCCGTACCTACCTGTGCTGCAGGCGGAACAAAGTACAAGGTTTGTTATGCCTGTAATAAGCATGTTGAAAGTACCGAGCTTCCTGCTGATCCTGATGCTCATGTAGCTTCCGGTGAAAAGGTTGTTGTTGCTGAAGCTACATGTGAAAAGAACGGTATTGTTGCAGATAAGTGCAAGCACTGCGAAACACTTTTCAATGAAACCGAGACAGCAAAAAATCCTGATGCGCATGTTACTTCCGAAAATTCTCAGTGGAAGGTGCTTACATACTCAACATGTACAGTAGGCGGAACATATGTATGCTACTGTGATTTCTGCGGAGAAATAGCTCTTACAAAAACATACGAGCCTACAGGTTATCATTATCATGACGGACAGATTTATATTGACAAGGCTGCAACCTGCTCACAGCCCGGTGTGATGTCATACCATTGTGTAGAATGCGGAATGTCAATGGATGCACAGGAAATTCCTGCTGATGAAGATTCGCACGATTTTTCTGCCGGTTATACTGTGGATGTAGCAGCAACATGTGTTTCTGCAGGTGAAAAATCAAAGCATTGTGTCAATTGCGGACTTCGTACAGATATTACAGAAATCCCTGCAGATGTAAATGCTCATGTTTACAGCGATGAATGGGTTGTTACCAAGGAAGCTACATGTTCCTCAATGGGACAGAAGCATAAGGTCTGCACACTTTGTGATGAAGCTTCAATTCCCGTTGCAACTCCTAAGGCTGACCATTCATACGGTGAGTATGAAATCGTTCAGATGTCAGCAGACGGACTTTCTGCAAGAGTAAAATATACATGCACAATCTGTGAGTTTGTAAAAGAAGATATCGTAGTCTTTACTCCCAATGGTGGCGGAAATGTTGGTGACGGTAACGATTATACAAAGATTTTTATGCTCAATCCCAGAGTTGACTCTGTTATAGTTGTTGATTACGATAATCTCATCGTTTCAAATATTGCAAGAAATATGACAATCGAGAAGTTCAATAATAATTTTACTAACAGTAACAGATGCGTAATTTATGACATAAAAAACAATGTTATGTCAGAAGAAAGCCTTATCGCCACAGGATATAGAATCAACTTTGAAGACAACACAGGAATTGTAACAAACTACTATGTAAGTGTTACAGGTGATATTGATTCTGACGGTAAGGTCACTGCAGCAGATGCAAGAAGACTTCTTCGTACTTCCGCAGGTCTTGAAACACTTACAGGTGCATTCTTCGTTGCGGCAGATGTTAATATGGACGGAAAAATCACAGCAGCTGATGCAAGAAAGACATTGAGAGTTGCTGCAAATATTGATTATTTTGAATCAACATATAAGAACTGATTATGAATTTGAAAGAAACAGAACATATTGAATATATCGGTCACGACCTTAAACTCATCGTCTCGAAGGCTCATACCTTCGGGACTGATGCACTTTTGTTGGCTTCTTTTGCAAAACCGTCAAAAAATGCTCTTGCCTGTGACTTCGGAACAGGTTGCGGAATAATTCCTTTTTACTGGCTCAGGGAAGGGCAGTGCAGACAGATTTATTCTTTTGAAATCCAGCAAAACGGCTATGACCAGCTTTTAAGATCAATTGAAATCAACGGAATTGAAAAGCTGAGTCCTTTTAATTGTGACCTGAGAAAAATTCCTGAGGATGTGCCCAAAGGTCAGTTTGATCTTATAACCATGAATCCTCCTTATACAAAGGAAAATGCAGGAATCGTAAGCTCTGCGGACAGTGCCAAAATTGCCCGTCACGGTATTACCTGTTCATTCGATGATGTGTGTACAGCAGCTTCTAAGATGCTTAAATTCGGCGGAAGACTGTGTATGTGTCTTCGTCCCGAACGACTGATAGAGCTGACTGTAGCCATGCAGAAAGTGAAAATAGAGCCAAAGAGAATCCGTTTTGTTTCTCAGCGTGACGGTCTTGCACCGTGGCTTGTTCTTGTAGAGGGAAAGCTTGGCAGAAATCCGGGGCTTATTGTTGAGCCTGAGCTTCATATCGAAAATGCCGATGGTGAAATTTCAGATGAAATGCTGAGTATAATCGGCTCGTACAGAAAAGAGTGATAATATGGCAGGAAAATTATTTGTAGTAGGAACACCGATAGGAAATCTCGGTGACTTTTCACCACGTGCGGCAAAAACACTTGCAGAAGTAGATTTTATTGCGGCTGAAGACACAAGAGTTACTATCAAGCTTCTTAATCATTTTGAAATAAAAAAGCCTATGGTGAGCTATTATGAGCACAATAAGGCATCTAAGAGTGAGCATATTATCTTAAGAATTCTTGACGGTGAAAACTGTGCCCTTGTAACGGATGCAGGTATGCCTGCAATTTCAGATCCCGGTACAGACCTTGTTGCACTTTGTTATGAGCATAATATTGAGGTTGTTTCCGTGCCCGGTCCGTCAGCTATTATTACGGCAGCGGCAATCAGCGGAATGGATGTGGGCAGATTTACTTTCGAAGGCTTTCTTACAGGCAATAAACCTAAAAGAAGAGAGCACCTTGAGGAAGTAAAGGACGAAAGACGCACAATGTTTTTCTATGAAGCACCACACAAGCTTGCCGCAACACTTCGTGATATGTATGAATTCTTCGGTGACAGAAAAATTGCACTTATCAAAGAGCTTACAAAAATTCATGAATGTGTTGAGCATACAACACTCTCAGAGGCTGCAAAAAAATACGAGGGTGTAAAACTCAAGGGTGAGTATGTTCTTATCATTGAGGGTAAAAAGAAAGAGGAAGTTGTTTTTGAAGAAGTTGACGGAATAACCCTTGCAAAGCAGTATCTCAGTGAGGGTATGAGCATCAGTGAAGCTTCAAAAAAAGCAGCAAAGGAAACAGGACTTAAAAAGGGAGATATCTACAAAGCCCTGACGGAGGATAAAAATGCTTGAGTCAATTAAAGAATACTGGTATATGTGGCTGATTCTTGTTGCACTTATTGTTGTACTTGTGATTGTTATGAAAAAAGCGGCAGCAGCTGCAAATAAGCGTAATGAGATAATGAAGCAGCAGCGAGAAAATATGGAGCATTTCAAAGCTGTATATGAAAAATATAAGGATACGGACAAAGCGTTTGCCGAAGAGTGTGACGCCGCTGAGCTTGCAGAGGGCATAACAACTGTCCTGCAGTACAGCCTCGAGAAGTCAGATAATCCCGACGCAGAGTTTGAAAATGCTCCCGAATGGAAAAAGAATGTTTATGCGCTTTTCTATTTTGATGAGGATTGCAAGACGTCATTGTCATTCTTTTTCAGAAACAACGGTGAGCCGTTACCTTCAGTTGCAGTCAATGCGCTGAAAACTGTGGGAGCAGACAAGCTTTACAGCACCGTAGCTCAGATGTATTCAATGTACGACGAAAATAATGAAAACGTATCTCTTGATAAAAACAGGGTGGCAGAGCTTGATGAAAAATTCATCTCAATATATAACAGTGATGAATTTTTTGCTCTTATCAAAAATTACATTCTTGATAACATATGATATCAGATTTTAACGGGCAGATTTTCTGTCCGTTTTTTTATCTGTAATATTCATTGTGCAAAAAACAGGAACCTGATTATATTTGCTTGATTGTGACATATGCACAAATTTTAACTGTATTTTTATACACTCCATATTTTAATAAAAACTTGTTTTTTATATTTTCTTGTTTTATTATATAAGTGTATAATTTTATCCTGAAAGGATGTTGTTATTTTATGGAAAAGAAAGTAAGAGTCGGAATTGTAGGCTGCGGCGGTATCGCAAACGGTAAGCACATGCCCAATCTTAAAATGATTCCTGAAGTTGAAATGGTTGCATTCTGCGATATTATTCCCGAAAGAGCTGAAAAGGCAAAGGAAAAATTCGGCACAGAAGATGCAAAGACATATACAGATTACAGAGAGCTTATCAAGGATGAGACAATTGATGTAATACATGTATGTACTCCCAACCGTTCACACAGCTTTATTACTATTGATTCTCTTGAAGCAGGCAAGCACGTTATGTGTGAAAAGCCTATGGCTAAGACTTACGCAGAAGCAAAGGCTATGTACGAAGCTTCTGTAAGAACAGGCAAGCTCCTTTCAATCGGCTATCAGAACAGACAGTGCGGTGAAAATCTCTACGCAAAGGCTGTATGTGACAGCGGTGAAATCGGTGAGATTTACTACGCAAAGGCTGTAGCTATCCGCAGAAGAGCCGTTCCCACATGGGGCGTTTTCCTTAACGAATACGAGCAGGGCGGCGGTCCTCTTATCGATATCGGAACTCACGCACTTGACCTTACACTCTGGATGATGAACAACTACAAGCCTAAGATGGTTGTAGGTAATACCTTCAGAAAGCTTGCAGATCAGACAAATACTGCAAATGCATGGGGTGACTGGGATCCCGAAAAGTTCACTGTTGAGGATTCAGCCTTCGGTTACATCGTAATGGAAAACGGCGCTGTTGTTACTCTTGAATCAAGCTGGGCGCTTAATGTTGCCGAAGCAAGAGAGGCATGCTTCGTTCTCTGCGGTGACAAGGGCGGTATTGATACTCTTGATGATATTCGTATCAATTATGTAAAGCATGGAAGACAGTGTATCGAAACACCCAATATGGATTGCGGCGGTGTTGCATTCTACGAGGGCGATTCTGACGATAATGCTTTCATTGATCAGAGAATATGGATCGATGCTGTTCTCGGTAAGAGAGAGCAGTGTGTAAAGCCTGAGCAGGCAATGGTAGTTACTCAGATTCTTGAGGCTATTTATGAATCAGCAAAAACAGGTAAACCTGTATATATTGAAAATTAAGGAGAAATTAAAATGATGACACTCGGAATGATTGAATACTGGAGCGAAGAAGGCTTTAAGCATCTTGCAGACCTCGGTCTTCACGCAGCAGAATTCTGTTATAATGACGGTAATAACCCCGATGATCTTATTGCTCTTATTCCTGATATTAAAAAGTGGAGTGAGCAGTATGATGTAAAAGTTATGTCTATCGGCAGATGGGGTGCAGATAAAATTGACGATAATGGTGCAATTATTGAAGAAGAACTCAATAATTCATATAAGCTTATTGATGTTTGTGCTGAGCTTGGCTGTCCTGTTTTTGTAACAGGTGTAAACGAAGTTGAAGACAAGTCTTTCTTTGATAATTGTGATTATGCAGTTGAATTCCTTTCAAAGGTATGTGCATACGGTAAGGAAAAGGGTGTAAAGGTTGCTTGTTACAACTGTGATTGGGCAAACTTTGTAAGAGAGCCTAAGGCTTGGCTTGCAATCATGAGTCGTGTCCGTGACCTTGGTATCAAGTACGATCCCTCACATTGCATCAATTCAGGCTCAGGTAAGTACCTTGAAGAAATCAAGGATTGGGCAGACAGATTTTATCATTTCCATATCAAGGGAACAATCAATATCAACGGTGATCATGTTGATGATCCTCCCGCAGGTCTTGATATGATTGACTGGCGTCAGATTATGGGACTTCTTTACGAGTACAGATATGACGGAATGCTTTCAATTGAGCCTCATTCAGGTACATGGCAAGGTGACCTTGGCGAGTGGGGTATAAAGCTTACAATTGACTATATTTCAAAAATGGTTTATACAGGGTGATAATATGAAATATGCAGTACAGTTATATTCACTCCGTGATATGATCAATAACGGAGATGATTTTCTTAAAATTCTTGAAGAAGTAAAAAAATTAGGCTTTGAGGGTGTTGAATTCGCAGGATATCACGGTTTGTCAGCAGAGACAATCAAGGCAAAGCTTGATGAACTCGGACTCGTTCCCGTCGGCTGTCATATCAGCGTCAACGATTTCGACGATGACAAGATTGAAGAAACAGTGAAGTTCCACAAGACTCTCGGCGTTCTTTACTGCGGTACCGGCGGTGCTGCTCACGATACTGTCGAAGAATGCGAATACGCTGCAAATCTTCTTGCAAAGGGCAGTGCAGCGCTGGGTGTTCCTACTTACTATCACAACCATACCGAAGAGTTTACTCCTCTTGAAAACGGCAAGACAGCAATGGAGGTCTTTGCTGAAAAGACTAAGCTTGAGCTTGATACATACTGGAGCTTCTGTGCTGGTATGGATAACTACAAGTATATCACTGAGAATGTTGATGATATTATTCTTCTTCATATCAAAGATGGTATCGACGGTAAGCCCAAGGCTCTCACAGAGGGCAACAATGACCTTGATGCAGTTATCAGAGCTGCAAAGGATAATAACATTGAATGGGTTATTCTTGAAAATGACGATCCCGTACCCAATGGTCTTGAGGACATTACAAGAAGCATGAAGTATCTTCAGTCAGTAAAATAATTTGTGAGGTAAAATTATGAAATTAGGTGTATTTACAACACTTCTGAGCAATCTTCCCTTTGAAGAAGCTCTTAAGTATTTTAAGTCTCTCGGCATCGAGGCTGTTGAAATCGGTTGCGGCGGTTACCCCGGTAACGCTCATGCAGATCCCGATATCCTTCTCAATGACGAAAAGGCTCTTGAGGATTTCAAGGCTCTTATTAAAAAGTACGACGTAGTTATCAGCGCACTCAGCTGCCACGGCAATCCCGTGCATCCCGACAAGGAAACTGCAAAGTATTTTGACGATGCAATCAGAAAGACAATTCTTCTTGCCGAGAAGCTTGATATTCATCAGATCAATACATTCTCAGGCTGTCCCGGTGACAGTGAGACTTCAAAATATCCTAACTGGGTAACATGTCCCTGGCCTGATGATTTTGGTAAGATTCTTGACTGGCAGTGGAATGAGGTTCTTATTCCTTACTGGAAGGAAATGGTTGAATTTGCAAAGGCACACGGCGTAAATAAGATTGCATTTGAAATGCATCCCGGCTTCTGTGTTTACAATACTGACACAATGCTTCGTATCCGTGAAGCTGTCGGACCCGAGCTTGGTGCAAACTTTGACCCCAGCCACCTTATCTGGCAGGGTATGGATCCCGTTGCTGTCATCAGAGAGCTTGGTGATGCAATCTTCCACGTTCACGCAAAGGATACGAAGCTTGACAAGTACAACATCGCAAAAACAGGTGTTCTTGATACAAAGCCTTACGGTGATGAAATCAACCGTTCATGGATTTTCCGCAGTGTAGGCTACGGTAATGATGAAGTTTACTGGAAGGATATTGTTTCAAATCTTCGTCTGGTAGGCTATGATCACGTTCTTTCAATTGAACATGAAGATTCACTCATGAGTCAGAATGAAGGCCTTACAAAGGCTGTAGAGATGCTTCAGCGTGTTCTTATCAAGGAAAGCCCCGCTGAAATGTGGTGGGCATAAAGTAAAATAATAATCCGTGTCTTGCTTCGTTGCAGGACACGGATTTTTTTATTTGAATGAATTTGAGTTGTTGAGAAGAATTGTGCTATAGATGAACAATATATCACAATTTTCAAAATTTACAAAAGAACCGAGGAACTGAGGACTTATATAACGTATGTCAACAAGTGTGATTTTTTTGTATCCTTCAACAAGCAACGGAGCAAGACTGCTTCCGAATGAATCTCTGAACATAACAAGCTCACGATCTGTTTCTGCATCCGGATTGTCGATTACCAGAAGCGGTTCCGTACCTGATAAAAACATTTCATACGGGTCTTTGCCTTCTGCAGCTTCCATGTCATACATCGGTTTTTCTGCAGGCTTGCCGGTATCGTAGCTTGTAACAACACAATTTTCAAGTGTTTTGTTTGTCAGATATTTTATTGTGTCAGCATTGAACGGTAATGCAGACTGACCGTAATATACTCCGTAAAATGGCTTTGCAAGAGTGTTTTCTTTGTACTCTGTCTGTACCTCTGCGCCCATCGATTCACCGATGAATTCAGCGATATCAGTGATATTTTCCTGACGCCAATGAGTATCAGTATAATAGTAATCATCTGCTGTCAGCATGTCAAAAATATCGATGTATGTCATGTATGAGATTTTTTCTTTCATATATGACACAAGCTCATTGTAGTCAACTGACAGGTAACCGTTCTTCTCAGCAAGAAAATAGTTCTTATCGGGAATTACAGAAAAAAACATTTCTGATTCTGTGTCCTGAATGTATTTTTCATAGATAAATGAGAACTTGTCAGCTGCATTATCAAGCATATTGTAATTCAGCGGATATTCAAGCTTTGAAATATGACCGTCTGTTGAGAAAATATCGTTATTGTCTGATTTGATAAACAGAAATTTTTCACTGACAGCTTTGATTGTACGGAATGTGTCACGCAACGGAAACTGGTCAAGAGTAAAATCTTCAAAGTCAGCCATAAAATCAGCAGAAAGTATATTTTCCCATGTCAGCTCAGGAAATGATGCAAGCGCACGACGCTCTGAATCAGAATATCTGTCAGGAGCTTTTGCAATATTCCAGACAGTAAAGGTGAGTATAAAAACTGCAAAAATTACGGTGGTGATTATGTGTTTTGTTTTGTCTTTCATACTGCACCTCCTCAGAATCTGAAATAAAGGAACGGATTGAATGAGCCGTCTACAAGATAAGCTGTAATCATAATCATAAGAATGACAAGAAATACAGACTCAATTATATTCAGTATTTTAACTGATGATGAATTTCTGATTTTTGCAATGATTGTTGAAGGCAGGGGAGTTGCTCCGATAATTGCAAGGATAAATACAACAGCATAGCTCTTAAGATAATAGAAGGTTTCTGCTGAAAATACACTGATTCCTGCAAAACCGAACATTCCTTTAAGATCGGAAAATGCTTCAGTCATATTTCCTGCGTTGAAAATAACAAAGCTGATGATTACAAGGAACATTACATAGATATGAGAGAAAATTTTTGACTTCTTAAGCTTGTCGAGAAGCCATGTTTTTTCAATCAGAAGAATTACTGCAAAATATAAGCCCCATACAGGGAAATTCCATTCAGCGCCATGCCAGAAGCCTGTAAGCATCCATACAACAAGAATGTTTATAAACTGACGGATTTTTGAAACTCTGTTTCCGCCAAGGGGAATGTAAACATAATCCCTGAACCATGAACCGAGTGAAATATGCCATCTTCTCCAGAATTCCGTAATACTTTTGGATATATAGGGGTAATTGAAGTTTTCGATAAAATCAAACCCCATGATTTTTCCGAGACCTATTGCCATATCACTGTAACCTGAGAAATCGAAATAGATATGCAGTGTGAAAGCGACTGCATAAATCCAGTAAAATACAACAGATTTGTCACCTGAAGCACGGAATATGTCACAAAGCTCACCGAGTGCATTTGCAATCAGAATTTTCTTTGAAAGACCGGTTATAAATCGTCTTATACCGTCTGAAATTTTTTCAAAATTGATGGATCTGTTTTCAAGCTGTGATGCGACATCAGAATATCTGACGATAGGACCTGCAATAAGCTGCGGAAAAAGTGAGATATATGCTGCAAGTGTTACGGGATTTTTCTGTGCAGGTGTATCGCCTCTGTAAACATCGATTGTGTAGCTTAAAAGCTGGAAGGTATAGAATGATATACCGATAGGTAATGCAATTCTCAGAAGCGGCACGGAAAGACCTGTAACTGCATTGAAGTTGCTTATAAAGAAGTCAGCGTATTTGAAATATCCCAGTGCGCCGATGCTGAAAATTACTGACAGCGCAAGAAATATCTTTGATGCCTTTTTGCCTTTGAATTTTTCAATCAGCAGACCGAGTATATAACCTGCAGTGATTGATATGATCATCAGAATCACATATTTCGGCTCACCCCAGGCATAAAAGAAAAGGCTTGAGATAAGAATTACGGTATTTTTAAGTTTTTTAGGTGCTATAAAATACAGCAGAAGTACTGCCGGGAGAAAATAGTAAAGAAACGGGATGCTTGAAAAAAGCAAAATAAACACCTCGCAAAAGTATAATATAAAGCAAAAATCATAATTTGCCGTAAGACAAATTATGATTTAGTATGCGTATATTTAATCGAATTAAGCCTCAAGAGACATGGGAGACATAACGAAGAATACTGTGTTGCCTTCAACAGCTGAAACCATTTCGTCTGCAGATGTGCAGATGTTCCATCTGAGGTTAGCATTTTCTTCGAGTGTCTTTACGAACTCAACAACATCTGTGCCCTCTGAAAGTGTGAAAACATAACCAACGAAGGGGATTGTTCCGATCATGGGAGCAAACATAACGCCTGCATCAAAACCTGTGATTTCAGCGTTGTCAAAACCATTAAGGAAACCGGGTTCAACGGGCATTGTTGCGGGACCGATAGCAGCAACTGCACTGCTTGCTGCAAGAGTGTCAGCGATTGTCTGAGCATCTGCACCTGTTGAAGCAATAGCCTTGAACTCTGTTGCAAGAGCATCAGCTACAGAGCCTGTTACAGCTGCTTCTGATGTTTCTTCTGCTGCATCGTTAACGATTACGTCTGCTTCTGTTGATGTTTCTTCATCTGTTACGGGTGCCTTTGAACATGCTGCGAATGAAAGTACCATTACAGCTGCCATGAGAATTGCGATTACTTTTTTCATTGTCGTTTTCTCCTTTGGAGTTTTATTTTAATGGGTTAACATTAACAAATGTACCTTGTATATTCTACTATATAAGCAGGTAGTTTTGCAACAAATATTTATCAGTAATAATTACAAAGATTTGTTGTTTTTTTTGCTGCGATTTTACTTTTTCGTGAAAAACGAAAAAACTCTTGACAAGAAAATGGTGCAGTGATATAATTTATGTCAAGTTAATACATAAACCGTTGAAGCGGAGATAACGGCAGTGATGCCTTTACAGAGAGCCTGCGTTGCTGAGAGTCAGGTAAGAAACAAGTTGTCAAATGGACCGCTGAGGGTACAGTCAAATGCGTTTTTGCGCAGAGTATTCTGTAACGTGTGACATACGTTAGTTGTCGGGGATATGTTTGTATCTTACTGAGTGCACGGAGTCTTCCGTGAATCAAGGTGGCACCACGGATAGTATTTATTCGTCCTTGACAGAATGTATATTTCTGTCGGGGATTTTTTGTTTTTACAGATTTATACGAAACTTATTTTATATCGGAGGAAACAATAATGGAATTCAACGGCGTTAATTTTGATACCTATTTCAATAATTATCCTGATAAAGACGGTTATTTCGGCAAATACGGCGGTGTTTATATTGATGATAAGCTCAAGGCTGCTATGGCTGAAATAACAGAAGCATATTATTCAATCTGTCAGTCAAGAAAATTCATTGCAGAGCTTCGCAGAATCAGAAAGGAATTTCAGGGCAGACCTACTCCCGTAACTCATCTTGAAAGACTTTCAGACGCACTCGGCGGTAAGGTGCAGCTTTACGCAAAGAGAGAAGACCTTAATCATTCAGGCGCTCATAAGCTTAATCACTGTATGGGTGAAGCACTTCTTGCAAAGTATATGGGTAAAAAGAAGATTATTGCAGAGACAGGAGCAGGTCAGCATGGTGTTGCACTTGCAACTGCAGCTGCATTCTTCGGTCTTGAATGTGATATTTATATGGGCTCTGTTGATATTAAAAAACAGGCTCCCAATGTTGCACGTATGAAAATTCTCGGTGCAAATGTTGTTGAAGTCACACACGGTCTTCAGACACTTAAGGAAGCTGTTGATGCCGCATTTGATGCATACAGCAAGGAATATAATGATTCAATTTACTGTATCGGTTCAGTTCTCGGACCTCATCCGTTCCCCATGATGGTTCGTGACTTCCAGAGTGTAGTCGGTATTGAAGCACGAGATCAGTTTATCGAAATGACAGGCCATCTTCCTAATGCAATCGTAGCTTGTGTTGGCGGCGGTTCAAATGCTGCAGGCCTTTTTGCAGGCTTCCTTAATGACCCTGTTGATATTTACGGTATCGAACCTCTCGGCAGAGGTCCCAAGCTTGGTGATCATGCTGCAAGCCTTAAATACGGTACAGAGGGTATCATGCATGGCTTCAATTCAATCATGCTTAAGGATGAAAACGGTGAGCCCGCACCTGTTTATTCGGTAGCATCAGGTCTTGATTATCCATCATCAGGTCCCGAACATGCATTCCTTCAGGAAATCGGCAGAGTAAAATATGATGTTATCGATGATAATGAAACAATTGATGCTTTTTATAAGCTCAGCCGTCTTGAGGGTATTATTCCTGCTATCGAAAGCTCACATGCTGTTGCTTACGGTATGAAGCTTGCAAAGAGCATGGATCACGGTTCAGTGCTTATCAATCTCTCAGGCAGAGGTGATAAGGATATGGACTATATCATTGAAAATTACGGAATTCCCGAATAAAAATAATGCAGCACGAAAGTGCTGCATTTGTTTTTATTCCTGATTAGCTTTCTGTTTTCTGTCGTGAATTATCATACCTGCAACTGTGAAAATAAGCAGCGGAATGTGAGATGTGAGTGCTCCGTATGATTTGGAAACAATATCATAAAGTATCCACAGACAAGTGTTTACGATAATCCAGAATCTGTATTTTGCTCCGTTTTTCTGTACTATACCCATTATGAATGACAGGCATGCAACAATAGCAAGAATAACAATCGGAGCAAATCCGCCAACTGCAATGTTGACAGCAACGAATGAAACTGCATAAATTGCAATAAGCCACCTGGGAAGAGGTTTTTCCTTTGATTCAAAGAAATAATTTACAATTGACTGTATTCCGCCAAGAAAGCATGATGCTGCGCCGTTTATTCCGCTTCCTCCGAGAAGATATCCTGTTGCAACAAGGAAGTTTGCGCAACAGACAAGGAAAAGTATCGCTTTCATATTCTTACCTTTTATAAGGGAAGCTGAAATCATTGAAATCATACCGAGTATGCTCAGCACGTATGATAATATCTGCATGTAATCACCTTTTTATTTCCTGAATTTTAAA
This sequence comes from Clostridia bacterium, assembly GCA_017549665.1. Next base: position 14,705 of record JAFYUD010000159.1, read on the forward strand.
AACAACGGCAGAAAATGCTTCTGACAGAATGCAACTGAAAATGCCAAAAGATAATTAAGATTTGCATTGCCTGTTGCTATTACTTTTCTGATAATTTCACCGGCAACCGAGAGTTGTTTTGTCTTCATCGCTTCAATAACGCAAGAGTCTTTTATAATGTTTTTTATCTGTTGTTTCTTTTGTGAGGTCGTAAGCTTGCAGTTTCCTGCAAATAATACTGTCATACAGGAAAGCACATTTTTAAGAAACATATAATTGCTTACATTTTTGTCGCTGCAAAGTGCTGAGTAATAAGAATGAATAACCTTGCATGCATCAAATTTTTCAGGTATATAACCCGATATCAGGCTTACGTTTTTGTCGATATTGTAATTGTATAAAACATCGGGTATAGCTTTTACCACAGGCTGAAGCCTGAGTATTTCAGCGTTGAAAATACGGTCTTCACCGTATCTGTAATCCTTGAAACGGATGTTGTTGCTGTTGATAAAATCACGTCTGTATACCTTGTTCCACACCTGATTGAGAAGATTGTTTCTGTAATATTCATCAATGCTGAAGGGGGAGGTGAGTGAGTAAACTTTATCCTCTGCTCTTGACTGAAAATTCTGTCTGAAACCGAAAATCAGCATATCTGTGTCCTTTTCTGTTTCGGAAAGGACTTTTGTTATTTCAGGCTCAAAAGTATCGTCACTGTCGATAAACATTACGTATTTTCCCTGAGCTATGCTGATTCCGTTGTTTCTTGCCGCTGCAGGACCTGAATTTTCCTGACGGACAATTTTTATATTCTGATGTTTTTCTTTGAGCTGATTGATTTTTTCCGGGGTGGAATCCGATGACCCGTCATCTATGATTATTATCTCGGAATCCTGACAAAAAGCAGCGGAAGCCACTGCGTTTTCAATCGTGTCGGCACAGTTGTATGCCGGAATGATTATGCTCAGTTGCATAGCAGAAGCCTCCGTTATTTGTCGAATAAGTCATAAAGACTGTTCTTGATTTTTAAATTGTAGTAGTCAAGACTATCAAGCTGTTTTTCGTGCTTTGTCTGACTGACAATAGCGTTGACAATATCATCCTGACCTTCAAGTGAATCGTTATATTTTTCAAGATGCTTTTCAAATATAAGATCAAGTCCCAGTGCTTTTGCTTCCCATAAAACCATACCCTGACCTTCATGACGGGACGTAAGAACAAGTGCATCCATCTGAGCCATGTACGGATACGGATTTTCAACAGCACTGATAACAGTTACAAAATCACCTAACTGCTGAGCTTCAATCTGCTGTGCTATTTTAAGCTCTTCAGCACCGCTTCCGAGAAGATAAAGATGAATGTCTCTTCTTTTCTCCAGTGCACGAGCAAAGTAGTCAAGCAAAATGTCTATACCTTTCTGGTAAGTGAATCTGCCTACAAAAATAAAATTTGTAATGTCAGGCTCAACTGCAAATTCAATCTCTTCACGGCTTTTTCTGATAAGCTGCGGAGTGTTGATTGAGTTTGGGATTACTGTGATTTTTTTATTTTCAAGACCTGTCATGTAAACAAACGGTTCAACAATGCCTTTTGAAACTGCAACAAATTCGTCGTAGAGTCTGAATTTGTTCTTGAAATTGCGCCACAGTATGCGGTATTTCAGAGTGTTCTTGTACTCAATCTCAACATCATTGTGAATCCACATGATACGTTTCTTTGCTTTTACTGCAAATGTGCATAATGCACACTCATTGCTGTAGCTGTTGTAGTCAATCGCAAGATCGTATTCCTTGTCAGGCAGATTGTAGCTGAACATTTTCTGTAAGGCTTCAAACTTTATAAGCCTGTTGAGATAGAATAACGGTCTGAGAATATATACATTGATATTTTTCAGGTCTTCAGCCTTACAGATTTTCGGTTCATCAAAGAGGAACAGATCAACCTCATAGCTGGTAAGATCCATGTTTGTCAGAAAATTCAGAAGGGAGCGCTGGATTCCTCCGATGCCAAGATCCTTCTGAAAAATAGCTATACGTTTCATCTCTTTGCGTAGATGCCGCTGACAGCAGAGTAGTTACCCATGCCTGTATCGATTGCGAACCACATCATTCTTACATTACCGTTCTTGTCAAGCATCTTGATAAGAATCTTCTTGTTGTTTTCAATGTAATTTGCATCGATTACCTTGAAGTCTGTCTTACTGAATATCTGTTTTACAGCCTTGATGTCTTCATGCTTGTATTCATCCATGTTATCAGAAACGAAGAGAATGTCACCGCAGACATGGTTTACAAAGCCGAGAAGAATCTTCTGCTCGATTGTGAATCTGAGGTTTGAATATCTTAAGAAGAATACGTCGGGATCGTTGACGAAAACTCTGTTGTTGAGCTGTCTTCTGAAAATAGTGTTGTTGATAGCGTTTATCGCAGAGGGAAGCTCAAGACTTATCTTAAGGGGATGATAGAATCGGGGCTTGTACTGAAGGTCAACGTCACAGCTGATACGGCATGCATCAACTCTGCCGAATGCAGCACCGAGAGGTACACCGCAGCCGAGAATAAGCTTTTCTCCGCAGCATTCTCTCAGGAAGTCCATAGCTTCACACATGATTTCGCCTCTTGATTTGCCGTTTCTGGGCATCATGCATTCACTGTAGAGGAAGTCGAGCTTTACAAGGTCATAACCCCAGTCATTAAGAATAACATCAAAGAAATGTCTGATATATTCCCTTACTTCGGGATTGTAGATGTCAAGTGTGTATGCGCCGCCCCATCCCTGACAACCGAGTAAGGGCTTGCCTGTTTCGTCTTTGATAACCCAATCGGGATGCTCTCTGTATGTACGTGACTTGATTTGTACGCTGAAGGGTGCAATCCAGATACCTGCCATGTAACCCTTGTCATGAATCTTGTCTGCGATATATTTCATGCCGTTGGGGAATTTTTCGCAGGGATCAAGCCAGTCACCGACGAATGTTTCGTAACCGTCGTCAACCTGGAAAATGTTTACATCATCCTTGACAATATCCATAGCATTAAGGTCACGGAGAATGATCTTTTCATCGATCTTCTGGAAGTAGTTGTACCATGATGTGTAACCTGCAAGATGGTCAATCTTGGGCTTGCTTACACCCATAAGCTCGAAGTATCTGTCGAAAACTTCATCTTCACTGCCGCTGAGGATTGCAATGTCGAAAAGGTCTGTGTCAGACTCAATAACAGAACCTTCAACATCCTTTGCAATGTACATTGCATTCTTGTTCATATCTGCACCGATAAGTGTGAAACCGTACTTTTCTGAAAGTGAACCCATGAAGCAGTAGCTTTCATTGTTCTTGATATATGTGTAACAGTGTGAATGGAAAGAGCCTGATTTTGTTTCCTTTCCACATACCCACATTTCAGATGCAAGACCTGCGAATTTGTCTGCCTTGAACAGCTTAAGCCATTCAGCAGAGGAGGGCTGGCGGTCCTTCTTTGTATATTCTCTTGAAACAGACCATGACTGGTAACCGTTTACGAAATACTTGTCATTGTCTCTGAATTCATGATCAAATTCAAAACGTGCCCAGATAAGCTCTACGGGTGCCTTGGGCTTGAGAGTAAGTTTGATTGCGCTGTCTGTGATAGTGTAGTCAGCATCCATGTATTCACTTGTTTTTCCTTCAAGAAGGACATTTGTGTCATTATGCTTGTAATAACAGAGAAATCTTGCATTGTTCATGTGTATCAGACTCCTTTTGTTTTTATCTTTTTAATTATGCAATATTTGTAATTTGTTGTCAAGGCTGACGCCAGAAATATGAGAATGCCTTCTCATAAAGTCCCTTAAGGTCGTAATATCTTCCGTATTTTGAAGAACAGCCGTAAACTACTGCTACGAAAGTCTTTGTTTTGCCTGTTGATGCGATTTTTTTCTGTGCAACAGTTATGAGACAGTAGCCTGCCTGTGAATGATAGCCTGTCTTCATACCCACCATGTAGGGATAGTATCTGTCACTTGAGGGATTGATTGTTTCGTTTGTATTTGTGTAAGTGATTGATCCGCCTGATTCAAATCTTGCTGTGGCTCTTGTCATTGCAGCTGTATCTCTTACGATGGGGATAGAAAATGCTTTGACAGTTATTTTAGTCATGTCATAAGCTGATGTGTAGTGATTGCTGTGAGGGAAGCCGTCAGGATTTGCGAAATGTGAGTCGTTCATGCCTAATTTCTTTGCATAAGAATTCATGAGACCGACAAAGTATGACACTGCGCTTGAAGCGGACATGTTATAATTTCCTGTGGCAACACGGGCAGCTTCTGCAGCAATAGTGTATGCAGCATCACAGCCGGAGGGGAGAAGGAGACATTTGAGAATCTCCTTGAATTTGATTCTCTGGCCGATATAGATACCTGCACGGCTTGTGTTTGAGTTTACAAGATACTGCTCTCTGCCGACTGTAAGCACGTAGTCGGGGCTGAGATACTGACTTGCAACGCAGGCAGTGATAACCTTCGTGGTGCTTGCAGGCTGACAGGTTGCGTGCATATTTCTTGAGTAAAGAATTTCGTCGTTGTCATAGTCGTAAAGTACTGCAGACCTTGAATATCCTGTGCTGAACATTGAGTCTGCATTGTATGTATATTTTCTGTTTTCGGGAGTAAGGACAACGGGAGCTTTTGTTGTAGTCTCAATTTTTTTTGTTGTGGTTTCGGGCGGTTTTGTGGTTGTTTCAGGCTCCTTGTACGGATCAAAGCCTGCTGCGATTCTGAGTATGCAGCGTGCATCTCTTGATGTGACTGATTTGTCACCGTCAAAGTCTGCTGCGTACATCTGTATTCTTGAAACAGATGCAAGCTGAGCAGCAATTCTCAGTGTAAGTCTTGCGTCAGCAGCATTGATTTTATCGTTGAAATCAACGTCGCCGGGAGTATATGTTTCTTCACTTTCGATTTCTGAAGAAATATCCTCGGCAGAAACGGGGATGTAGATTCCTGCACATAAAATCACAGCCATGATGAAAGCAAGAATTCTTTTTGAAACTTTTTTCATAATATGTTTTTCTCCTTATTTCTCAGTTTTTGTAAGCAGTATGATATTTTCGATATGTTTTGTGTGGGGGAACATGTCAAAGGGACGGCAGGCATTTACCTTGTAGCCGTTCTTTGTCAGGTAATGCACATCTCTTGCCTGTGTCTCAATATCACATGAGATGTATACGATTTTTTCGGGAGCAAGAGTCAGAAGTGAATCAAGGAATTTTCTTGAGCATCCTGCACGGGGAGGATCAGTGAAAACAACGTCTGCAGTTTCACCGTTTTCAGCAAGAGCTGACATGAATTCACCTGCATCTTCTGCAAAGAATCTGATGTTTTCGATTTTGTTTATCTTTGCATTGATTTTTGCATCGTGAACAGCATCTTTGTTCAGCTCTGCACCGATAACTTCCTTTGCCTTGTCTGAAGCTGCAATGCCGATAGTTCCGATTCCGCAGTAAGCATCAATAACTCTCTCTGTACCCTTAAGGTCAGCAAGGTTGATTGCACAGCGATAAAGCTTTTCGGTCTGTACGGGATTTATCTGATAAAATGATTTGGGTGATATGCGGAATCTTTTACCGCATAACATATCTTCAATAAATCCCTTGCCGTAAAGTATTTTCTGACTTTCACCAAGCACCATGCTTGTGAATTTGTTGTTTATATTCTGAACAATAGTTGTGATTTCAGGATGAATTTTAAGAAGCTTTTCGATAAAATGATTCTTACCGGGGAACACGGGGGTAGCTGTTACAAGAACAACCATAATTTCACCGGTTGAAAAACCTTTTCTTATAAGCACGTGTCTTAAAAATCCCTTTTCAATGCGTTCATTGTAAGCTGTGAGTCTGAATTCTTTAAGAAGATTTCTGATTGTTACAATGATTCTGTCCGCATCCTGATCTTCAAGCATACATGAATCTATTTTTACAATATTGTGAGTGCTTGACTGATATACACCTGAGATTATCATTCCGCTTCTTGTTGTACCGAAAGCTGCACTGACCTTGTTTCTGTAATGGTAAGGATTTTCCATTCCTTCGATCGGTGCAACATGACAGTATTTTGCAAAAAGCTTGACGACTTTAGCCTGCTTGAAGGCTTTCTGACGGTCGTAAGTCATATTCTGAAGCTGACAGCCGCCGCATTTTCCTGCAACGGTACAGCGCTGATTGTTTGTTAAATTTTTCTTTTCCATAGTGAACAATATTCCGTTCTTATATTAATAAAAGTATCATATCATAATTTTAATAAATTTTCAATTATCAATTGAAAAAAATAATAGTTTATGTTACAATAATTTTCAAGTGGGTTGACTATCCGCTGATTTTGTCGAATCCTGAAGTTAAACTGATACGGAGGTTCAGTTATGAAATATACTTTACAGAAGAAAAACTACAGAAATTTCAAGGTTTTCAGAGATAATATTCTCGAGCCCAGAGCTTACTTTATTCCTTACGGCAGCCTTGAAACTATCAAGTCAGCTGATGTAAGACGTGAGCGTTATGAATCAGATATCGTCACATGTCTTTCAGGTGAGTGGGACTTCAAGTTTTACCAGCATTGTGACAAGGTGCCTGATATGCTTGATACAGCTCATGTCAGATTTGATAAGGTAAGTGTTCCCTCAACATGGCAGAGAACAGGATATATGGAGCCTGTTTATCTGAACTGTCCTTATGAATTCCAGCTTAAGCCTCCTGCAATTCCCGATGATATGACTGCAGGTATTTACAGAAAGAAGTTTGCAATTGAAGATACAGACAAGAATTATATTCTTACTTTTCTCGGATATGCAAATAATATCGAAGTTTATGTCAACGGCAGCTATGTAGGCTATTCTGAAGGCTCTCATAACACAGCAGAGTTTGATATCACATCAAACCTTTCTCTCGGCGAGAATGAGCTTGTTGTGCTTATGCACAGATGGTGTAACGGTACTTATCTTGAGTGTCAGGATATGTTCCGTGAAACGGGTATATTCAGAGATGTTCTTCTTTCAGCTTATGAGAAGTCATATATCTATGATTATGAAGTTTCTTCTGTTAAAAACGGTGATAAATATGACATGACCTGCAAGGTAGATGTTCCTTGTTATGAAGAAGGTTGCACTGTAAAAGTAGCTTTGTTTGACGGTGAGAAGGAAATTGCTGCAAAGGAAGAAAAGGCTTCTCAGAAAATGACATTCAGATTTGATTCTCTCGATGTAACAGAGTGGAATGCTGAAATTCCTTATCTTTACAATCTTTATGTTACTCTTTATAAAGACGGTAAAGAAGTAATGTCTCTTCGAAACCTTACAGGCTTCAAGACTGTTGAAATCAAGGGTAATGTATTCTTTTTCAACGGCAAGAAAATCAAGTTCAAGGGCGTAAATCATCACGATTCAATGCCCAAGACAGGTTATGTAATGACTCATGAAGAGCTTGAAGCAGACATAAAGCTCATGAAGGCTCTCAATGTCAACTCAGTAAGAACATCACATTATCCTCCCGATCCGTTCTTTATCTCTCTTTGTGATATTTACGGTCTCTATGTTGTTGATGAGGCAGACATTGAAACTCACGGCGCATGGGAAGTATGTAACCAGGATGATAACGGTATCAGTCATGATATCAAGTGGCAGCATCACTATGTTGACAGAGTTATGAGAATGTACAAGCGTGACAGAAGCCATACTTCAATCACAATGTGGTCTCTCGGTAACGAAGCAGGCGGCTACAAGTGTCAGGATAAATGCTACGAATATCTCAAGGCTCAGGGTACACCAATCCCTGTTCATTATGAAGGCGTAGTAAGAACAAAGAGAATTGCATACGATGTTGTTTCTGAAATGTATCCTCATCAGGATGAGGTCAAGCAGGTCGGTGAAGGCACATATACCGGTATCGGCAAGCATGAGGGCAGAAACCGTGGCGGCAGAAAGAATATCAGCAGAAATTATAACGAAAAGCCTTATTTCCTTTGTGAATATGTTCACGCAATGGGTGTAGGCCCCGGCGGTATGGAAGAATACTGGGATCTTTTCTATAAGCACGATAACCTTATGGGCGGCTGCATCTGGGAATGGGCTGATCATGCTGTTTATCATGAAGAGGGCGATAAGAAGTACCCCTTCCGATATACTTACGGTGGTGACCATAAGGAAAAGCGTCATGACGGAAACTTCTGTGTTGACGGTCTTGTTTATCCCGACAGAAGACTTCATACAGGCGCACTTCAGATGAAGCAGATTTACCGTCCCGTAATCGCAAAGTACATTGACGGAAATGTTTTTACATTTACAAATACAAACAGATTCAGAGATACATCATATCTTTCATTCAAGTGGATTCTTGAGCGTAACGGCGTAAGCTGTGACAGTGGTGAAATCAGACTTGATATTGAGCCTGAAGAGACAATGACAGCTGAAGTTCCTTTCAGAGATATTGATACAGATAATGATTACATGATCACTTTTGTTGTAACGGACGGTGAACATGAGGTTTCAAGAGAGCAGCTTGTTCTCAATGATGTTTCAGTAACATACGAGATTGCAAAGAAGGGCAAAATCAATGTTGAATCAGACGGAAATAAAGTTAAAGTCAGATTCATTGACGGTGAAGCAGTATTCTCAACTGCAGACGGAAACCTTATTTCTTACGTAAAGAACGGTAAGGAATTTATCAATCAGAAGCCTGCATGCGGTACAAAGGGCTTCGTTCCCAATGTATTCAGAGTACCCCTTGATAACGACAGACCCTTCACAGAAAAGTGGCAGAATCTCAAGCTTGATAATGTAACAGTTGCTCCTGATGCATTTGACGTCTGTATTGACGGCACTGCAGTTTCTGTAATGTCTGTATACAGCATCATGGGCGGCAAGAAGGAACTTTTCGAGTGCATGGTTGATTACATGATTTCTCCCGTTGGTGAAATGAAGGTAAGAGCAGTACTCAATAAGGTTATTGATGAAGTTGTTGAGCTTCCCAGATTCGGTATGACAGTTGAGCTTAATCCCGAATTCAGAAAGGTTGAATATTACGGAAGAGGCCCTGTTGAAAATCTTCCCGATATGAAGGTTCAGGCTCCTATCGGTATTTATAAATCAAAAGTCAAGGATATGAATGAGCCTTATATTTATCCTCAGGACAACGGTGAACATTGCAACGTCAAGTGGCTCAAGGTTTACGACGGTGCAGGTCATTACTTCAACGTTTATGCTGAAGAAAGATTTGCATTCAATGCTCATAATTATACTCAGAAAGCTCTTTATGCTGCAAAACATCAGGAGCAGATTGAATATGCTGATTCAACAGTTCTTACAATCGACGGTTATATCAGAGGTACAGGTACAGGCAGCTGCGGTCCTTCAACTCTTGATCAGTATAAGATTGATGAAGAAAGCATGCTTATTTATGAATTTACCGTAGTAACGGAGTGATATCCATGTCAGAAATCAGAGTAGTAAACGGTGATGAAGTCAGAAATCTGAGAATTTCTGTGTTCGCTGATGAGCAGGGTTATCCCGTTGAAAAATTATTTGATGAATATGATAATACAGCCGGCTATCTTGCCCTCTTTGATGAGGGTAACGCAGTCGGCTGCGGCCGCTTTTATAAGGAAGCGGACAAAATTTTCCACATAGATAATATTGCATTCGCTTCGGCTGCACGTGGCGGAGGTAAGGGCAGGGAAATGGTCAATGCCCTTGTTGCGCAGTGCAGAAAAAACGGTGCTGAAAGGGTAACCGTAAATGCACAGAGCCATGCAGTCGGATTTTATGAAAAATGCGGCTTTGCTGTGTGCGATTGTGAATTTACAGATGAGACACGCAAGAATGTTCCCATGGTCATTTCTTTTGAATTTGACGGTGCTGAATATGTTATGTCTCAGACCGGTGTTGAAGCTTACTATGTAAGAAAGACATTTGATTGTACAGATGTTGCATCTGCTGTTGTAAGAGTCAATGCGATGGGCTTCGTTGAGCCTTATTTCAACGGTGAGAAGCTCACTGATGAAATGTTCATTCCTGCATGGACAAACTATGAAAAACGTGATTTGTCACAGGTTTCATTTCCCATATATGATACGATGACACAGCGCAGATATTATCTTGAATATGATGTTACAGACAAGCTTGCAGATAAAAATGCACTTGTGCTTCATGTCGGTAACGGCTGGTATTGTCAGACTGAGAATCCTGCTGAGAAAATGCCCAAATGGGGCGATCCCAAGGTTATTTTTAAAGTGATTCTTACTATGAAGGACGGAACTGTCAGAGAAATTAATTCTGACGGGACTGCACTCTGGAAGGAAAGCTATATAAAGAGAACAAATATCTATCTCAATGAAACAATGGACGGCAGAGATTATGATGAATCTCTTCTCAAAGCAGATTATGATGACAGCAGCTGGAAAAACGTAAATGCAGTAAGTGTTGAACCTTGTGTTATGGAAAAACAGTTTTTCAGCGGTGACAGATTTGCATTCAGTCTTGAAGCAAAGCTTATCGCTGATGACGAAAGAGGTAAGCTTTATGACATGTGTGCAGATGAATCAGGTCTGTGGGTAATCCGTTTCGATGATGATGCAGTTGCAGGTGATGAAGCATTTGTAACATTTTCAGAAAAAATTGATGATAACGGTGATTTCCTTCTTCGTCATACAGGCGGTGAATGGCGTAAGCAGTGTGACAAGTATATCTGTGGTGAAAACAAAAGGGAATTCTGCCCCGTATTTACATGGCGTGCAGGACGATATATAAGAGTAGAGGGTAAGGCAAGCCTTGTCCGTTTTGATGTAGTATATTCTCCCGTGCCTGTTACGGCAGAGCTTACAACATCAAATGAGAATCTCCGTTGGTTCTTTGATGCATATTGCAATACACAGAATTGTAATGTTCACGGTA
>JAFYUD010000160.1 GCA_017549665.1 Clostridia bacterium
GAGTCTTGAAGCGAGCTCGCCGACAGTGATTTCGTCACCGACCTTAATAACAATCTGTTTCTTTGCTCTTTCTGCGGCAATACGTGCAAGTCTTTCCTGCTCGGTTTCCTTCTTGCCTGAACGCATACCCTGCTTGCGGTACTGCTTTGACTTCTGATTGATCTTCTGCTTCTTTGCAGTATCTCTGTCCTTCATTCTGGACTTTTCGGGAGCGATTTCGTCGTATTTCTCGTTGTATTTCTCAAGGTCAACGTTTGTACTTCTTGTGTCGATAGTACGCTTGTCACCCTTTGTTCTTGCCTGAATAGGTGTGTCAGATTTCTTGTCAGCACGCTTTTCGAAGGGCTTTGCTTCTGCAGGCTTCTTATCCTGAGCAGGCTTCTTTGCAGCATCCTGCTTCTTGTCAGCAGGCTTCTTGTCCTGAGCAGGCTTTTTCTCTGCTGCTTTCTCTTCCTCTTTTGCTGCGGGAGCTTCCTGCTTCTTCTGCTTGGGCTCTTCCTTCTTTTCGGATGTTACCTTGAAGTATTCGTCAAAAGTCTCAACCTGCTTGCCCTGAGTAAGAGTTTCAAAAATGATATCAAGCTCATCGTCTGTAAGAGCAGTCTGAGCTTTCTTTGCTCCTTCAAAATATGTGCCGAGCATCTCAATAATGCCGTTGCTCTTGACATCGAAGTCCTTGGCAACCTCATGAACTCTGTATTTATTCTGTTGTGCCATATATTGAGTCCTCCTTAATAGTAGATAAAACGAGATCTTTCAGTCCGTTGTCGGTAACGGCATAAACACCTGAGCGCTTGCCTATATGTGTGAGCATATCCGACATGGACGCATTTATTCTTATGATATCGATTGTATCGGAAAGATTGCGCATTTCCTTTTCAATGCGTGGTGAAGCATCAGAAGTGATGATTACGAGAAGTGCTTTGCCGTTTCTGACATTTGCCTTTACTTCGTCGTGACCTATTGAAAGCTGCTTTGCACGTCTGCACAATCCCATTGCGTTGAAAAACTTATCAGTCATTGTTTCCCAGCAACCTTTCTGCTTCGTCGTATACAGCATCGGGGATGCTGCACTCAAAAGTCCTTTCAAGTCGTTTTGACTTGCGTGCTTTTTTCAGACATGCGGCATCATTGCAGATATATGCACCTCTGCCGTTTTTCTTGCCTGTTGTGTCGATACAGATTTCACCTTCGGGTGATCTGACAATTCTGACAAGCTCTTTTTTTGATTTGGATTCGTTGCAACCGATACATTTTCTCATCGGTATTTTTTTCTGCTGCACCGAAAGACCTCCAAAGATAATTTATTTTGTTATTATAACTGAATCATGGGCTGATAGAAGCCGCTTTCGGGCTTGATATCAATTTTCCAGCCTGTGAGCTTAGCTGCAAGTCTTGCATTCTGACCCTTGTTGCCGATTGCAAGAGAAAGCTGTGTGTCGGGTACAGTTACCTGACATGATTTTGCGATATCGCTGATGATTTCAACACTGAGGATTTCAGCGGGAGCGAGTGAAGCTGCGATGAATTCAGCGGGATTTTCGCTGTATTTTACGATATCGATCTTTTCGCCACCGAGAACGCTTACGATCTTGTTGACACGAGCGCCTCTCTGACCGATACATGAACCTACGGGATCAATATCAGCATCCTTGCTGAATACAGCAAGCTTTGTTCTTGAGCCTGCTTCACGTGATACACCCTTGACCTCGATTGTGCCCTCGAAAATTTCGGGAACTTCCTGCTCGAAGAGTCTCTTTACAAGACCGGGATGTGTTCTTGAAATCATAGCCTTGGGGCCTTTTTCTGTGTTCTTGACGTCTACGATGTAAACCTTAATGAGCTGACCGATTTCAAAGCTTTCACCGGGGATCTGCTCATTCTTGGGAAGGATTGCTTCTGCCTTGCCGATTTCGAGAGTAAGGTTGCCTGTCTTTGCATCGATACCTCTTACAGTTGCAGTAACGATTTCCTGATTCTTGCTCTGGAAAGCTTCAAGAACCTGGCTGTGCTCGATTTCTCTGATTCCCTGACGGAGAACGTGTTTTACAGTCTGAGCTGCGATTCTGCCGAAGTCATTGATTTCAAGGTCGATTTCAACGATATCGTCTACAATTGCACCTGATCTGTATTTCTGTGCTTCATCAACACTGATTTCGATTGCGGGATCCATAACGTCCTCATCAGTGGGGACAACAGTCTTCTGCATGTAAAGACGGATTGAGTGAGCAGCGGGCTCGATTGTACAGAAGATACCGTCTTTTGTACCGTAGTTGTGACCTGCTGCGATAACGAATGCGTTAGCTATTTTTTCGTACATTGCGTCTGATGAAATATTCTTTTCCACACAGAGCGCATCAACGGCGTCAAAAAATTCTTTTTCCATTTTTTTGTGGTCAGTCCTTTCAGATAAATTATAATCAGTTGAAACCGGGGAAGTCGTCTGCACGTACCCATGAGGTTTCTTTTTTGTTTACTGTGATTGATTTGTCGTTGCCGTAGGAAAGAGTAAGGTTTCCGTCCTCATATTTTTCGAGGATACCGTGGAATTCCTTCTGTCCGTCAACAGCACGGGGAAGTTTGAACATGATTTTCTCACCGACATATCTGGTGAAATGTTCATCCCTGATAAGGTCTCTTTCAATACCTGCGGAAGATACCTGAAGATTGTAGCTCTGCTCAATGAAATCACCGTCATCAAGAGGTGTGTCAAGCGCATGGCTCATGTTTACGCAGTCTTCGATATCAACTCCGCCTTCTTTATCGATGAATATTCTGAGATACCAGTTTGCGCCCTCCTTCTGGAAACGCACGTCCCAGAGAATAAGACCCAATTCATCGGCAAGAGGCTTTGCGATGTCCCATACCAGTGATACTGTATTTTTCTTTTCTGCCAAGTAAAACCCTCCTTGCATAAGAAAAGAGCGAGGGTGTAACCTCGCTCTAGTAAAAATCTACTATCACTGTAAGGAAGTATAGCACAGACGAGTTGAAAAATCAATAGTTTTTTCTGAATTTTTTTGCTCATAAACGAAAAAAATTATAAAATTATCTTGTAATATGATTAAATTAAAGTTATAATAAGATGAATTATTTTGATTTGTAGGTGAACTTATATGTTATTTTCAC
>JAFYUD010000161.1 GCA_017549665.1 Clostridia bacterium
ATATCTGTAATTTTCAGGGTAAAGCATTTCATCAGCGCATACAAGACCTGATTCTTCAATTGCTCTTGTATGAAGTCTCCTGATTGCAAGAATACCCTCATAAAGGTCAGAATCCTTTTCGGGATCGGGCTGATGAACCATACCCTTGTAACCGTCACCTGTTGTTCTGGGTTTGTTTGTATAAATTCTGGGAATAATAAAAACCTTATCCTCAACCTTTTCCTGAAGCTTTGCAAGACGACAGGTGTAATCAAGAACTGAATCCTCATGATCTGCAGAACAGGGGCCGATAATAAGAATAAATCTGTCATCCTTGCCTGTAAATATATCTCTGATTACAGCATCACGCTGATTTTTGATTTCTACGATCTCCTTTGAAAGAGGATACTGTTCCTTTACTTCCTTGGGAATAGGAAGCTTTCTTGTGAATTCCATTGCCATTGTAGTTACTCCTTAATTTCTTGCGTCTGTGTAAAGACTGTCGACAATTCTTACTGCTTTTATACCTGATCTGCATGTTACTTCAAATTCAGAAGAAGTCTGTATTGAATTGTAAAAGTCATCTATAAGCTTACCGTGGCTGTTGCCCCAGTAGCCCTTATCTCCCTTGCCGTGTTCAAAAGTAACGACCTGTTTTTCCTCACCTTTTCTGAGAATTGCAAGATCATCATACATCACAATTTTACCCTTTTCACAAAGGATTTCTACAAATACGGGAGAGTTTGCTCCATAACAGAGTGTAGCATAAAAAATACCCTGATGTCCGTTTTCAAAAGTGATAAGAGCATCTGCTGTATCCTCAGTTTCGACCTTACCTGCAAGTCTTTTCTGTGATATGCTGCCCTTTACATCGATAACCTCGCTGTCCATAAGCCACTGCATAAGGTCAAGGGTATGAATAGACTGATTGATTACGACACCGCCGCCCTCTTTTTCAAGTGTGCCGTGCCAATCATCAGAATAATACTTTTCATCCCTGTCCCATGTGACAATACCTTTGATACCATCTATTGCACCCATCTCTCCGCTTTCAAGAAGCTTTTTTATGTACTGTGAAGACTGATTATATCTGTTCTGAAAGCAAGTACCGAGATAAACATTATTACGCTCTGCACATTCACACATCTCAACCGCATCAGCATAAGTAATCGCAAGAGGCTTTTCGCAAAGCACATGAATACCTTTATTCATAGCTTTTATTGCCATAGGTGCATGCAGATAATGAGGTGTACAGATATGAAGCACATCAAATGCACAGTTTTCCAGCATCTCATCAAAATCGTAAAATGCCGTTGCACCGAACATTGCGGCTCTCTCGTCTGCTTTTTCGTGAACAATATCACAGACCGCAACAAGCTCACACTTATCATTTGCTGTTACAGCTTCCATATGTCTCTTACTGACGGTTCCGCAACCGACAACTGCAGATTTGAATTTTTTCAAAATAACCACTTCTTTACATTAGTGTTCATTCGATTATACATCATATACTATTTTATTTCAATATATTTTGCAAACTAATTTTTCTGTACGGAATTTTCATCATTGAAATCATCTTTGTTTTGTGTTAATATAAGCTTGGTGATAAAAATGGAACTCAAATCAGCAATCATGGATGAATCAGCAGTTAAAAGAGCGCTGAAACGAATATCGTTTGAAATAGAAGAAAAGAACAAGGGCTTCGGCAAGGTATGTCTTATAGGCATAAAACACAGAGGTGTTTCCCTTGCTGAAATGATTGCCGACTGTATCCGAATCAACGAAAATATCAAAATCCCCGTAGGATCTGTTGACATCACCATGTACCGTGATGATATCAACATTTGCAGAAATTCGGATTTCACACCTGAAGCAGAAATTGACTTTGACATAACTGACATGAATGTTATAATTGTTGATGATGTTATCCACACAGGCAGAACTGTACGTGCAGCAATCGATGCGCTGTTTTCAATAGGCAGACCGTCATCAATACAGCTTGCTGTACTTGTTGACAGAGGTCACCGTGAATTACCCATAAGACCTGATTATGTGGGAAAGAATATCCCCACTTCATCATCAGAAACTGTCAAAGTTAATGTCGACGCATTTGACAACGAAACAAGTGTCGAAATATATAAGTAAAGGGACTGATTTGGGCGACACTCCGTAAGGAAGTTAGGTTTTTATCGGCCCTTTTCCGCCTGAACGGCATAAAAAATACCCGTAATACGTCAGTATTGCGGGTATTTTATTATATTGTTCAAACGAAAATTTGCTCGATAAAAACTGCTTCGCACCTTAAAATTCTTTAGTTTGGATGCAGAACAAGGCAAAAAGCACAGAAATCCTTGTCGGATTTCGAGC
>JAFYUD010000162.1 GCA_017549665.1 Clostridia bacterium
CAAGGGTTTTGATTGTATTTGAATTACCTGCCTGATTCAGGTTTTCCATCATTTCGTATTTACATACATTATTAAAATCGTCTTTACCGAGAATAACGACAGATTTTGCCTGCTTGATACAGATGTCATTAAGCTCCTGAGTAAAATATGTATCACCTTCACGGACGATAATCTTAAGATTTTCTGCATGTATACGGTGATTGTATTTATAAAGTTCCTTTTTGAAAAAGCTCATGTTTTTACAGAGTTCCTGAAGCTTGGCTTTTTCTTTTGAAACAGTATCTGTAATTCTGTCGTGAATTTCCTTCTCGACCTTATCCTTATTTTCAGGCACGAGAACAACAATTTTTTCAATTTTACCTGTATAAAGAAGGTCATTGACGATTTCAGATGCTCTGCTGTTCCAGTTAAGAATAACTGTATGGTCTGAAATATGAAGGCTGTGTGCACCCTGATTGGCTTTATCAATGAATGTTGAAATCCAGTTGGTAATAAAACCGATCATCGCACCTGTGAAGATAACCATTCCGAGGAAAATTATCACGATACAGGTAACAATTATAAACACGCCGACTTCCCCGACGTCTGTAATGACATACTCAATACATCCTGCATCAAGGACCATTGTCACTGTGTAATACAGTGATACCCAGAAGCCTTTATGTGCCATTGTTTCAGGTGCAAAGAATGAAATTACACATGCTGAAAAAATAAAGAATACAATATTTGCAAGAATAATACCGGAAAGAATGAGTCCTGCCGGTTTTCGGGCCTGCAGAATACTGATCTGTTCCTTGAGTTTACTGAATCTCTGTCCCATAAGTACCTCCAAGCATATATAGTAATTTTCATATTATCACAAAATTATACAAAATTCAAGCAAATATAATAAAAAAATGCGGATATTTATACAAATACCCGCATTGATTCATTATTCAGTCGGAACCTTTAAAGTTTCGCCTACTGTAAGACCTGTGTAGATTGAAATACCGTTGAAATCACACAATTTCTGTACATTTGCAGGAGTGTCTGCAATTCCGAAAGAACGGAGAATGCTGTAATAGTTATCACCTGACTTGATTGTGTAAACAGAATATGCGCCGGTATATGTTTCAACAGGACGTGCTGTTGTGCTTTCGGTTGTTGTTACTGTTGTGGGAGCTGCTGTGGTTGTAACTGTTGTAGTCTCAGTCGTAGCCTGAGTTGTTGCAATAGTTGTAACCTGAGTAGTAAGCTCTTCGGAAGAATCCTCTTCAGTAACAATAACGGGAGCTGCCTGAGTTGAAGTTTCAACAGGAGCAGTAGTTGTTATATCCTCTTTACTGCTCTTTGCAGCATAGAACATAACAGCAACACTTGCGATAAAAGCAAGAACAAGAACAATCACAAAAACTGTACGATTGAGATTCTTTTTCTTTGCTGACTTTTTATCTTCTGCAGAAATTCTGCTTTTTTTAGTTGCAATATCATCGGTTGCCTTTTCGAACTCATCAAGAACATCATCAAGTGATTTGTCCTCATATTCGATTACAGCATCTTCATCAAGCTCATCTTCTGTTTCTTCAACAGGAACATCAACCTCAATTTCTTCATCGCAGACTTCGTCAGGCTCTTCGTCCGCAACCTTTTCAGTGATTTCAGGCTGTTTTTCCTGTTCAAATGAGAATGATTTTGAGTAGTTTTCAGCATGAGCAAGAGCTGCTTCCCATGAATCATTTGACTCTTCACTGAGAAGACCGTCAGTCTTTGACTCTTCAATCATCTTCTCAACAAGAGCTTCTTCACTTGCTCTTTCTGCTTCCTTGCCGAAATCTCTCCATCTGCCAAGCTCAAGGACATCATCTCTGAAAGATACTGAATAAACAAACTTCTCTTTCTTTCTGAGAATCATCATAATCACAAGAATCATGATACCGAGGAATGTAGCTGAAAGACCGGGAATCAGACCTACGGGAATATATCTGAATTCAACTGTATGCTCACCTGAATCCATCTTCACACCCATGAGTGCGTCGCCGACTTTAACGATATTCTCAGCATCAAGCTTAACACCGTCAACATATACATTCCAGCCCTTATCATAAGGAATTGATGTGTAAAGCATCTTATTATCTGCAAGATTGATTGTACCCTTGATATAGCTTTCCTTATTTACAGTTACATCAAGAACACCGTCAGAATTGATCTTCCTGAGAGCTGACTCAAACTTACTCTTGTTAAGACCGTAAACTCTCTGCTTGACATTAGCACTTGAAGAAGAATCCTTAAGGCTGAAATTAAGC
>JAFYUD010000163.1 GCA_017549665.1 Clostridia bacterium
GCGAGACATTCTGCTTTACCCATTGCACAGTTGACGAAATGATCAATTTCATTCTGGAAAAGACCGTCAAATGAAAGAGCAGTGTTTTCGTCAAAGTCAACGTTTACAAGGTAATTGTTCATTTCTGTGTAAATTTCAACCTGAGGATCAAGCTTGCAGCCTGCTTTTGAACCGAAAATCTGAATATTTCCTTCGGGTTTCTTGATGTTAAGGCTGAATGAAGCTTCAATACTGAGAACTGCTCCGTTATCAAATCTGATCATAGCAGATGCAAGGTCTTCAACATCACAGATGTCACCTTTCTTTGCGTCAGCTGCAAGGTAACCGCCTGTTCTGATTACGTCGGGACGATTGTAAAGCTTCTGGAATGTAGCACCGTAAACGGATACGGGCTGAGGACATCCGAGAAGATATCTTACAAGGTCAATAACATGAACACCAAGATCGATAAGGGGACCGCCGCCTGAACGTGACTTGTCACCGAACCAGCCGCCGGGATTACCGTTTCTTCTGAGGTATGTTGCTTTTGCGTAGTAAATATCACCGAAATTGCCTGCATCGATGAAATCCTTTACAACCTTGCAGTCATTTCCGAATCTTCTTACAAAGCCGATCTGAAGAACCTTACCGTTTCTGTCAGCAGCTTCCTTCATTTTCATAGCTTCTTCAGCATTCATAGCCATGGGCTTTTCGCAGATTACATGCTTGCCTGCATTGAGCGCAGCAATAGTGCACTCTGCATGAGCACTGTTCCATGTGGTAACACTTACAATATCAATTTCGGGAAGAGCTCTGAACATTTCATCCTTGTCTGTGAAGCAACGCTCTTTTGCAACGCCGTATTTTTCAGCTTTCTGATATAATCTTTCTTCGTTGATATCGCAGAATGCGTAAAGTTCAACGTCAGGATTATTGATATAACCGTTGATGTGCTCCTGGCTGATGCTACCTACGCCGATAACTGCTGCTTTTATTTTATTCATGGATAAAACCTCCTTAATCATCTTAATTAATACTAACAGAAATTGAAGTTCATTTCAATATTTTTAACAATATTTATTGAAAAAACTGATTTTAAGATATATAATAATTTTCAGAAAAGAGGTAATTAATAATGAAATATGTTTATGAACCGCATTTTCACACAAAGGATGTAAGTACTTGTGCATGTATTTATGCTCAGCAGGCTGCTGAAATCTACAAAAATGCAGGATATTCAGGTGTTGTTGTAACTGATCATTTTTCGCAGGAGTGTTTTGATAAGAAATATCCCGGTGAAAACTGGAAAGAAAAAATTGACTATTTTCTTACGGGCTTCCGTAACGCAAAAAAAGCCGAGACCGGAGAATTTGCTGTAATACTCGGTCTCGAAGCCAGATTTGAAAATGATAACGATTATCTTGTTTTCGGTGTTGATGAAGATTTTCTTTACAATAATGAATGGTGTACAAAGATGACAATAAAAGAGTTTAAAAAGCTCGCAGAGGAAAATCAGCTTACTGTCATTCAGGCGCATCCTTTCAGAATAAATTCTACAATTACCAATCCGAGATATATTGACGGAATTGAAATTTATAACGGTAACAGAAGACATGATTCTTCAAACAATATTGCTGAAATGTGGGCAAAGAAACACGGCTTTATTACTACATCAGGTTCTGATTTTCATGAACATGAGGATCTTGCGAGGGGCGGTATGCTCTTTGACCGGTTTATAAGTGATTCAAAACAGTTCAGAGCTGAACTTCTGGCAGGCAGATACGAACTTAAAAAGCCGTATTGAAAAACTCTTTGGCAAGAGCTTTGACTTTACAGATTTCATCGTTTTGTAAAGTGCTTCTCTTGTCAGTTTCTGTAAAAAAGAATGAACCGCAGAATTCCGTATTTAATTCAGAAAACGCCATTCTGCTTTGTTTTTCCATTACCTCAATTGAAAATTTTCCGCTTTTACCGCAGGAGGCAAGCAAAAAGCCTTTACGGTCAGAGGCGGTTTTTTCTTGCATGAATAAAGGCTGAAGACGGTCAAGAAAAGCTTTCATCGGAGCAGGGAAGGAGTAGTTGTAAACAGGAGAAGCAAATATAACAAAATCTGCAGAAAAAATGTCGCTTATAATAGCATCTGTGTCATTCATTCTGCATTTTTTTTCTGTGATGCAGTAGTCGCATCCTGTACAAGGTGCAATTTTTTCATCATACATATTGTAAATATGAATTTCACTTCGGTATTCCGACAGAAATATTTCGGTGAGCTGAGATGTGAAACCGTTTTTTTTCGGAGAAGCATTAAGCACTATAACTTTATTCATTTCTGCAGTACCTTTCTGTAAATTTAAGTAAAAAAGCCTGATTTGTACATCAACAAATCAGGCTTTCCTGTGGTGCCGGTGACCGGGGTCGAACCGGTACGGTATCGCTACCAACGGATTTTGAGTCCGTCACGTCTGCCAATTCCATCACACCGGCATATTTGCTTGGATATTATAACCCATCATTATTTAAAAATCAAGAGAAATATCAACTTTTCATCAAAATGCATAAATATGTGGAATATAGGCTGTGAAAAACTCGATAAAAATATTCTTACTTTTTTTTGAAATTGACTTGCAAAATGCTTCAATTTTAGTTATAATGACTATAACTGAAAATAGCGGTAATATTGAATGTAATATGTGTATGAATTGTTACGAAAATGTTACTGAATTTCAAAATTCTATGTAATAGGAGTTGATTAAATGAAGCTTATGAAGAAAACGCTCTGCATTTTTATGTCTGTACTTATGATGTTTTCTGCATTGTCTGTAGGCCTTGTCGGTCATGCAGCAGATGATGCTCTTGCAGGTTCATACAGAGCTCTTGCGTATGCTTTCTTTAACTACACTAGGGATACTGCTTACGGTTCCAATGATTTTATCATCACAAAGGATGAAGCAGGTATTCCGTCACTGACTATCCTCGGTGACCTTTCAAAATATGATACATCTACTCATGCTGATGGTTATGAGTATGCGGCAGACGATGGCACCCCCATCCGTTCAGTTGCTTATGACCATAAAGTAACTGCAAAGGATGACAGTAGCTATACTATCAGAAATGCAACAAATACTTTCCTTGGTATTGTAGATAAAATCATCAGCTACGAATACGGTGTCGGTAACTATACTGTTCCCATGATTATTGATGCTGTTTCAAATGAGCTTATGTATACGAAGGCTGATGACGGAGAGTATCTCTTCCTCGACGGTTATACATATTATACTGATATTCAGGGTAATATTGTTGCACGTTCAGAGGAGAAGACATATACTGTTGAAGATGACGGCGATATCGTTTATGATGCAGTTATGACTGAAGATCCCGATGAAGAGGCAACAGAGCTTCAGCAGAAGATTGAAGCAGGCGTATATACTGCAAAAACACTTCTTGAAATCTGTGACGTTGAAACTGTTATCGGTTATATGTGTGGTAACTGTACAAGTGTAAACTCAGGTAACTGGTTCCATAACTTTGAGTTCACTGTTTATACAGACGTTGAAACTGTGCTTATTCATGAAGGACAGAATCTTAAGAATGCAGCTCTTACCACATATGAAACAACTGTTACATGGACAAATGACAGACAGTTTGATGATTCAGGTCTCAAGGCTCAGTATTATAACCTTGGTTACACTAAGACTGAGACTTCAGACTCAACAACAATCAGACGTGACCTCAAGAATTTAGAGAAAACACTGGATAATTACTTCGCCAAGTATCTTGCCGGTGGTCTTCTTGAAAATGCAACAAATGCAACTCTTATAAATTCATATTATCCTGAGGTATCTTCAGGACTTACTGTATTCAACAGTATTTCCGATAACGCAAAGATTGCAGTTTTCGGTCAGAAGGCAACAGCTTACATGAGCCTTGTTACACTTCTTACTCCTATGCTCGGTACATCAAGCGGTATTGATAATTACGCTCCTACACATACATATTCTAAATATACAGATAAGAACGGTAATAATATCGAATTCAGGGTTACAACAGATAAGGTTGCAAGCTTTGTAAGTGCAATCGATGCTCTTCTTGGCAATCCTGCAATCACAAAGGTTCTCGGAATGTTCCTTGACCTTTCTCAGTTCGGTATTGACCTTGAAGCAAACAACAACGCAACACCCAAGGAAGCTATTGAAATGGGCGTTGCAAACATGCTGTTTACTGATGATATCGTAAACATGCTTATCGAATTGATTTATCCCATGATTGCAAACCTTATTGGTGAGCTTCTTACAGACGCTTTTATTAACAACATGCTTGAAGGCGTATGGAACGGCTTGGACAACCTTGTTGGCAGTCTTGCAGATAACGGTTCTTCATGGCTCTGTCTTATCATGGGTGTTCTTGCTCAGGAGCTTCATGTTACTCTTACTCCTGCAGGTATGGCATGGATCTGGAACATGTACGGCTATACAACAGATACACAGTACAACTTCTGTGATATGAAGGGCATGCATGATATGCTCAAGGCTGCAAAGGGCGGTAAGAATAACGACGGTGCTGACCACAGCACAGGCGACTATTATGCTCTTCCCTGTATGTACAGTGAGTATTATCTTGATCATTGGAAAGATGTAAAATGGGATCAGATGGTATGGAATATCAACGGCAGCAGAGACAGATTCCTTCTTGCTCTTGATGCTGCTCTTGCTCCTCTTGCTCCCTTGCTTGCAGTTCTTCTCGGTGACGCAGAAACAGGAAAGATGGACGTTACAAGTGTTCTTCTTATCAACCTCTATCTTATCCTTAACGATGGTGATAATTTCCATCTTTATAATGATATCCTTGTTCCTGTTCTTGAGACATTAGGCATTACAATGGATGATGAAGGTCTTCTCTCAGCAACTCAGTTTGAATCTTATGCATCAAGACTTGAACCCGATGCAGGCACAACTGCAGCAGATATTTCAAACTTCCTTAATAAGGGTATTCTTAATCCTCTTCTTAACTGGGTGTTTGACGAAGTTCTTGAAGATCCCATCCAGACAGTTATGACTCTTGTTCCTAACCTGTCACATCTTCTTACATCAGGTGCAGTTTTCTCAATTCTTGAAGGCATCAAAATTCCTCTTAAGATTGACGTCGGTGGCGCATTGCCCATTGAAATTATGACTCTTGATCTTGATACATTTGGTCTTAGTACAAGTGATCTTGCTTTCCTTGACTCATTACAGGGCGTTCTTACTCTTATCGGTCTTGATGTTGATACAGGTGAGCCCATCGTCGGTTACTATGATGCAAATGACAGCCGTGGTATGGTTTATGCCCCCGGTGATGAAGGGTATGATCCTGATAAGCACACAGAGGCAACAGCTTCAGCTTACATCAGTGCTTTCGGTGACAAAAACCTCAATTATACATCGAACGAATTTAAAACTGAAATTTTCGCTGTTGATGAAAATGGTGAATACACAGAGTATGCAGTAAAAGGTGTTGTAGGTTATTACAACTCTGAGACACAGAAAATTGTTGATAGTATCGGTGCTCGTCCTGAACTCTATACTGAGCTTTTCGAGTACTATGCATACAGTGTATCCGAAGAATATTACGATCCCGATCTTGATCAGATTGTAAACAAAACAACAACTTACAAGGTTCGTACACTTGCTGAAGTACCTGCAGAGTATAAGGAAGACTGTGAAAAGGTTCTTACTTACGAAACAAGAAAAGAACCCATCTCACTTCCTCCAATCATGGACTACAAGCTTCAGGGATGCGGTACTGAAACAATAATCAAATCTGCGAGAAATCTCAGTGATTTCTCAATGACAAACAAAGCAGGTCAGCCAGTTACATGGAAGAGCGGTGATAGACCCTACCTTGTAATGAAAACAACTGATCAGAACGGTACAGAGCATCCTACTTACGGTCTTGTGTTCCTGTTCCTTCTCCGCTATGCACTTTCAGCTATCGGTTACAGTGAATATTCAGGCGGTCAGTTTACAAGCAAGTACACACTTCTTGATGCTTTCGGTCTTGATCCCGAGCTTATGAATGGTGAGCTTATCAGCGGTCTTGGTCTTACACTTGGTGAAATCATCAACCATGTACGCCTTAATCCTGATGAAATCATTGCAGCACTCTTCGAGCTTCTTATCGGCGGTGAACAGGGTTCACTTTACAGAGTTGTTGACGGCGTAGTTAAAAAAGGTCTTGATTACTCTTATGCACCTGAAGCAGTTCAGCTTTACGCAGATGCAATTCTTGAGGCTGCTGAAGAACACGACGACTACCAGTACGGTACTGCAGTTCTTTATAATGAATACTGGACAGAAGAAGATGGTCAGTATTTTGTTGACAATCTTGATGATATTGCAGAAAATGTTCTTGCAATGCTCAAGCTTGATGACATGGATTCTCTCTCAGGTCTTATTGAAGGTCTTCTTACAGATTATGTCTTCAATAATGACATGGTTACAATGATTGTCAGCCTTGTTTACTCACTTCTCGGCAGTCTTGAGTTTGACCTTGGTTCAATCCTTGATGCTGTTCTCGGCGTAGATTATTCAAAGACAGCTCTTCTTGAGTCAATTGACTATATGTTTGAAGGTTTACATCCTGAAATGTATACTCAGCTTCAGACTCAGATCAATAAGGGCGATAATGCTTATACTGATTACACATTCAATAAGGCAACTGTAGACAGAGAAACCGGTGAAATCATTCCCGGTGAATCATATGACTGGGGCTTCAATAATCCTGAAATCACAAAGAAGTTCTCTAACTCAGAAATCTTCCTCAGAGCGCTTTCAGCTGCATTCGGTCCCTTCTCAGTTCTTGTTGAATTCATCTTCATGGGTGAAGATATCAATGTTCTTGATATTGTTCATATTCCCATGTATGAAATTTACCACTACGCATGGATTCCTCTTATGGAGGCTCTCGGTGCAACAGAAGGTCTTGTTTCATTCGAGAAATATTACACAGACGTATTTGCAAATAAGGACGGCGATGTCGCAGGCGGTACACGAGCATTCTACTGGCTTCTCAAGCCCATCGTTGAATTTGCTGATACTGTTGTTGCTTCTCCCATCGAGACAGTACTTAATCTTATCCCCAACCTGATCTTTGTTCTTTCAATAGGTGGTCTTAACGGTATTGTCAATAACATTGCTCATTTCGCATATGTACTTCTTGATATGCTTGAGCCTATTGTTGACGTATATCCCGTTGTCAATAATCTTCTTTCAAACCTTGAAGTCGGAGGATTTGCACTTAACCTTTCACTTCCTCTTGACGTTGACCTTAATCAGCTTGTAAATGAGCTTCTTGACGGTCTTCTCGGATCACTTCTCAGCTTTGATATCGAAAATGACAATGTGGTACTCGGTACACAGCTCGTTGAGAAGGAGGTTGACGTTCCCGTTGTTGACGCAAACGGCAATCAGCTTTATGACAAAGCAACAGGTCTTCCCCTTACAACAAAGGAAATGCAGATGGTGGAAGAAGATATCTGTGCAGTAGGTACTCTCAATATCACACTTCCGTACCTTGATCTTACAACACTTTGCTCAGGTACAATCACAGAGCGTACTTCAGTTGCAGGTTACCGTTATGTATATCTGAACTCTTCAGGTGGTGCAGACTTCTTTACACTTGTTCTCAGACTTGTAACAGATACTCTGTTCTATCAGGACAACTGGGAAAATATCTGTAACTTCCTTATCGGTTTCTGTGATCTTGATGATGAAGATGATAATGATGCACTTCTGATGGAAATCTTTATGCTCATTCATTCAAAGGCTCAGGAAGTAAGAATGAATGACATTCTTATGAAGCTTATTCTTACTATCTATCAGGTTCTTGTTCCTCTTGCTGATAACCTCGGCGGCAGATTCAAGAAGGTAGATTTCAGCGTAACTGAAATGTTCTCAGATATGGATAATATCGGTTACTATGCTGACGCACTTATGGATGCAAGTGATGAAAAGAATGAGACTCTCAGTGGATTTGCTAAGATTATCCAGCTTATCAAGGATTTCTTTGCAATGATCAGCGAGTTCTTCAACAAGCTCTTCAGCTAAAAACAAATAATTAAAGGGTGTCTCCACGGCACCCTTTTTTATTATTATAAATATTTGGTTGTTGACTTTTTTTCTTAAATCCATTATTATAAAAGTGTAATATTATGTATTTCGGAGGCATATTATGTCTGAATTCGGCAAAAAAACATTATCATATATTCTGGCAATTTTATTGGTTTTTGCACCTGTATTTTCTTCTACGGGCGTAGTAAGCTATGCAGCTGAATTCAATGATCTGAATGCATCCGAAGTGTTCCTTAAACAGCAGACTTCCGTTACATGCACACTTTCTTCTGCGGCTATGATGTTCAGAAGAACAGCTATCTGTGCCGGTTACGATAAATGGAAGGATATCACTGAAGAAAACATCCGTTATAAAGGCTGGATTGACGGTGTCGGTCTCAGATGGAATTTTACAAGCTACGGAATGACAATAAATCACGGGTATTTTACAAAAGAGACCGAAGAGATAAAGGCAGAGGTCATTTCTCTTCTTAAAAAGTATCCGCAGGGTTATGTAATATATAATGGCGGAAGCCAAGGACAGAATCATGCTGTTTTTCTCTGCGACTATGATGAGAAGAATGATATTTTTTATGTAGCAGACCCTGCAAACAACGCACCTGCAGGCAGAATCAAGCTTTCTGAGTCTACTATTGTCGGCGAAACTCAGGATGAACAGATTAAGAATCTTACTGCGTATTGGTATATCAGTGATCCTTCAGTTGAATATTCAAAGGGT
This sequence comes from Clostridia bacterium, assembly GCA_017549665.1. The sequence goes on from JAFYUD010000163.1 coordinate 8,803, forward strand.
AAATATACAGCAGATCCGGATTCAATTGAACCCGAACAGAATGTTAGTCAGCAGTATGATCCTACTGAAGATGTAAATTCTTTTGATACAACAAGAACAAAAGTAATGGATTACTTTGTTGTTTCTGAAAATTCAGCATCAGGCACATCGCTGAGATATTATCCCAGCGGAAACAGTGTTGCGTCAGATACTGTTGAAGAGGGTACAATTCTTTTCCTTACTTATAAAGGTCAGAATAAATCAGGCGCATGGTGGTACAGAACAATAAGCGGTACTTATATTTTCAGCTCTAATATCACGCCTTTTGATGAGTATTCAAAAGAAGTCAAGGAATTCAATAATACCAAATCTGCCCTTAAGGGGACTTATGCCGTATCAAATTCTGACAGATCTCAGCCTGTTGCTTTGAGAATTGAACCGTCAGAAGGAAACAATGTAGTTGCATATCTTGATGAGGGACATCTTCTTTACGTCGTTGAATCAGGAACAAATTCAGCAGGAGCAAAATGGTATAAAACTGAAGAAGGTTATTATATCAAAGCTGCTGAAACAACATATGTTTCAAAGGATAAGGATAAAAATGCAGGCTTCTCCGGCACTGCGATTGTTATCAATGGTGCATATGAAAGTAAGCCTGTGAAAGATATTATAGTAGAACCAAATACGGGCGCAATGTATTATCAGATTGTTGTTTCATCTACACTGAAAGTCCGACTTGCTCCTGTCAGCGGTCAGATTATAGGCTATCTTGTCAATGGTGAAATTGTTAAGATAATTGAAGTCAAAAACGGTTGGGGCAAGATGATTTATGATGGGGTTGAAGCATGGATTTCTCTTGATTATGCAGAATCTGTTGATATAAATCAGTTCCCCGTTGAAGTAAAGTCTGTCAAGCTCAGTGCTCATAAAATCCGAAATGGTGAAACAATCGGATGTACAGTAACAGTTGCTGATGACAGAAAATATGACTATAAATTCAGTCTTTATAATGTTGACGGTAAGCTTCTTACATCATTCAATCACAGCGGTAATTCAAATTATTTTGAAACTTCTATCGGCGGCACGGGATACTATTATTTCCGTGTTGATATTACCGATTCATTAGGTCGTTCTGCTTACGGCTTCAGCAGTAACTTTGCAGTATATGACCCGCTTACCCTTGATTCCGTAACATGTAATACTCAGGGTGTTTCTTTTACAGGAGATATGATTGTATGGAAAGCAGCCGCAAGTGAGGTTTCTGACACATCAGTGTTTAATTATGCTCTTTATCGTGACGGAGTATTGCTCGATGAAATCAGTTCTGAAAGTGATGAATTTTTCCTCGAACCTGATGTGCCGGGAAGCTATGTGCTTGAAGTCTATATGTCTGATGAATTTTCTGAGACACAGAAAATCGTAACTGACGCTATAACTGTATACGAAAAGCTTATAATTGAAAGTATTAATCTTAATTCAAAAACTGCTATAACAGGCAGTGAAATTGTCTGCAGTGTGGATGTTGCAGGCGGTACAGGTAATTATTTGTATTCATTTGCTGTTTTCAATGACGGAAAGCTTATTTCGAACGGTGGCTTTACAAAGGAAAATGAAATAAGAATTCAGTTCGATGAAGAAGGCACATATAAATTTTTCTGTACCGTTGTGGATTCGGCAAATCTCATTGTTTCTGAATTTTCTGAAGATGTGAACATCGTTGATCTTATAAAGGGTGATGTTGATGTTGACGGAAAAATCACAGCAAAGGATGCACGACTTGCTCTGAGACATTCAGCTCAGCTTGATACCCTTGATGAAAAGGGCTTTGCGGCTGCTGATGTCAATAATGACAGTAAAGTCAATGCAAGTGATGCAGGAGCTATAATCCGTTTCTCAGCAAAAATTATAGACAGCTTTGACTGATACAGATTTTTAACATTCATTTAATAATTGTAAGATATAATCTCCATAGGAGATGAAAATAGTGAATATTGCATTCTTTTTGAAACCAAAGGCTTCTGTTGCATATCTGTACAGTGATTTTACTGTCAGACAGGCACTGGAAAAAATGCGACATTACGGCTATGCTGCAATTCCTGTTATCAGCCGTGACGGTAAGTATGTCGGTTCAGTTTCTGAAGGTGATTTTCTGTGGTTTTTCCTTGACCGCTTCAGAAATAATGAAAATGTTGACAGAAAATATATCGATGAAATGCCGTTAAAGAAGCTGATTCATCAAAATACTTATAATCCTGTAAAAATTACTTCCGGTGTGGAAGAAATTCTGAATGTTTCCATGAATCAGAATTTCGTTCCTGTAGTTGATGACCTGGGGTCTTTTATAGGTATCATCACAAGAAGTGATGTAATGAAATATCTTACAGACAGTAAAAAACAAAACTAAAAAAATAAGAGCCGAATGAAAAACATTCGGTCTCTTTTCGTTTATAATCAATCAAAAAGCGGAGTGGAGAAATATCTTTCCGCAGTGTCGGGAAGAACAGTAACAACTGTTTTTCCTTTGCCAAGTTTTTTTGCAAGCTTAAGTGCTGCAGCAACGTTTGTACCGCTTGAAATACCGCACATAAGTCCTTCCTCTTTTGCAAGAGCTTTTGCAGTGCCGATAGCTTCCTCATCAGAAATTATACAGATTGAATCATATATATCAGTATTGAGGATTTTGGGGATAAGTCCGTCTCCGATACCCATCTGAAGGTGAGTGCCGATATTGCCGCCTGCAAGGATTGCTGCATTCTCAGGCTCAACTGCCCAGATTTCAATTTCAGGATTCTGTGCTTTAAGAACTTCGCCGATACCTGTAATTGTGCCGCCTGTGCCGATACCTGAACAGAATCCGTGAATAGGACCTGCGGTCTGCTCGAGAATTTCAAGTGCAGTGTGGTGTCTGTGTACCTTAGGATTTGCTTCGTTTTCAAACTGCTGAGGTATGTAAACTCTGCTGTCTTCCTTAGCCATCTGAACAGCTGTTTCCACGCATTTTTCAATGCATTCACCGATGTTGCCGTCGTCGTGCACAAGAATGACTTCAGCACCGTAGTGCTCAACGAGCTTGCGTCTTTCAACGCTTACAGAGTCAGGCATGATAATTTTTGTTCTGTATCCTCTGACAGCACCGAC
>JAFYUD010000164.1 GCA_017549665.1 Clostridia bacterium
GATGTGAATTCCGACGGAAAAATAACAGCATCTGATGCACGACTTGCACTGAGAATTTCGGCAAATCTCCACTCTCCCACTGTTGAAGAAAGACTTGCCGCTGACTACAATCTTGATGGTAAGGTCACAGCATCAGACGCAAGAAAGATTCTCAGAAAGTCTGCAAATCTTGAGTAACAGCTATTGACTTGAAGGCAAAATACAGTTATAATTTTAAAAGCGGCACTGAATGAATAATTCCGTGCCGTTAATAATGCGTTTTTTTAAGAAGTGAATTTATGGATAAGTATATCAGAACTTATGCTGAAATTGATCTTGATGCGATTGAGAACAATTTCAATGAACTGAAAAAGTGTGTCGCAAGCGGCACAAAGCTCTGCGCTGTAATCAAGGCTGACGGTTACGGTCACGGTGCTGTCATGCTTGCTGACCTGCTCAAGGATAAAGCAGATTATTTTGCAGTTGCAACTTCTGACGAGGCTGTGGAGCTTCGTAATGCAGGTGTAACAAAGCCGATACTTATTCTCAGCTATACACATGAGGATGACTTTGACATCCTTATTGATAATAATATTGAATTCACGGTTTTCACCTCAGAAAACGCTCTGAAGCTTTCACTTCACGCTCAGAAAAAAGGAAAAAATGCAAAGATTCACGTTGCAGTTGATACGGGAATGTCACGAATCGGCGTAACACCCGACGAAAACGGACTTGAAGAGATAAAGAAATTTGCTCAGCTTGATTCCCTTGAGCTTACAGGTATTTTCTCTCACTTTGCCTGCGCAGATATGACCGACAAGTCCGTAACGGAGCTTCAGATGAGAAGATTCAAGGATTTTCTTGCAATGCTCGATGAAAATAATATAAGCTTCCCTATCCGTCATATTTCAAATTCTGCGGCAATTTCCGAAACTGATGACCATTTCGACATGGTGCGTATGGGAATCTCTCTTTACGGTCTTTACCCATCAGAAGAGGTTGACAAATCAAAGGTAAAGCTTATTCCCGCAATGACTCTCAGAAGCCATATAACCCACATAAAAGATGTAGATGCAGGCGAAGGTATCAGCTACGGTCATATTTATAAAACCACCGAAAAACGCACTATTGCCACTGTATGCGCAGGTTATGCTGACGGCTATCCCCGTGCGCTTTCCGACACCGGTACTGTCACTATTAACGGAGCATCAGCACCTATAAGAGGCAGAGTATGCATGGATCAGTTTATGATTGATGTTACCGATATTGAAAATGTCAATATTGATGATGAGGTCATACTTTTCGGCAGAAACGGTGTTTCCGCAGAAGAAATCGGCAGCATGTCAATGAGCTTCAACTATGAGGTTGTATGCGCTGTTTCAAGACGTATTCCAAGAGTATATAAAAAAGACGGCAGAACTGTTGCCGTTGTAAATTATCTGAGATAACGGAGAAAATAATGGAAAAAGATAAAAAACTCAAGGCATTAAGTCCTGTGCTTCTCGTGCTTGCCGCTGTGATATGGGGCGTTTCATTCATTTCACAGAGTGAAGGCGGAGAAATCGGCTCCTTCACATTTCAGGCAATCAGATGCACAATGGCTTACCTTTCAATCGGCACTGTTGTGCTTATTACTGACAACACAAAAAAGGCACGTCTTACAAAAAAACGTTACAAAGGCATCAGGGATTGGTTCAGGGGGAACAAGCAGCTTGTAAAATGCGGAATTATCTGCGGTATTGCTCTTACATTCGCAGCAAACCTTCAGCAGTTCGGCATTGACCTTATGGGCAAGGAAACCTCATCAGGCAAGCCTGCATTCCTTACAGCACTGTATATTGTCATTGTACCCATATTCGGAATTTTCTCAAAAAAGAAGCTTCACCCCCTGTCGTGGCTGAGTGTAGCCGTTGCTGTCGGCGGTTTGTATCTTATATCCGTAAAGCAGGGCACAGCCTTCGGAATTTCCTTCCCCGACGCACTTCTTATAGCATGCGCTGTCTTCTTCGGAATTCAGATTTTCGCAGTTGATACAATGGGTAAGGAAATTGACGGTGTAAAGCTTTCATGCATACAGTTTTTCATCGTTGCAACCATTTCAGCAATCGGTATGATTCTGTTTGAAAAGCCTGATATGTCTGCAATTTCTGCAAACATGGTACATCTTCTCTATTCAGGTGTAATGTCAGGCGGCGTTGCTTATACACTTCAGATTCTCGGCCAGAAACGCTGTCAGCCGGTGCTTGCATCTCTTCTGATGAGCCTAGAGTCAGTTTTCGCAGCACTTTCAGACTGGATGATACGAGGCAACAGTCTTAATGCAAGAGAGCTTACAGGATGCGTTGTCATGTTTGCTGCTATCCTTCTGGCACAGACACCGGATTTTATAAAATCAAAAAAGACTGAAGCAGATAATTAAAATTTACAATTTACAATGTACAGTGTACAATTTACAATTAAGATTCAACACCGAAGGCGTTCCTCCATTACTAATTGCTAATTGCTAATTACAGAATTAAGCACAGCATAAATTAAAATGTACAATTTACAATGTACAGTGTACAATTAAGATTCAACGCCGCAGGCGTTCCGATAATTGTAAATTGTAAATTGTAAATTGTAAATTGTAAATTAAAAACGATAATTACACATAAAAAGACCACTTCCCTGAAGAAGTGGTCTTGATTTTTATACCTTTATTTCAGGAGTTGTAAGAATACCGACCTTCTTGAGTCTGTATTCATATGTCCATCCCTCATGTCTTGTACGCCATGCATCGGGGCCGTGCCATGCTCTTCTGTCGTCAGCATTGTGAACAGCACCGAATGAATTGAATCTGTGAGTGTAAAGCCTGATATCAACCTTATGCTTGCCGTTTTCAAGTCCTGAGATTCTGAGTGTATTGGGAGAATAAACAATATTTCCCTTGTCCTCACCGTCAACAAAAACCTTTGTAAGTGCGCCTCTGTACTGAGGAACAACCACTTCAAGTTCACCGTTATTTACATCAAATTCACCCATGTGATAAGTGATATTACCGCCGTAGAACGGGAATCCCTGATTTACGATATCACCGAACCACAGCTTCGCAGGCTTTTCAACTATCTTTGCATTTCTGCCGCTGACCTCAACACCGAATTCACCGAGAAGGTAGCACCACTCAGTATTTGAATGATTACCTAAAGGAAGCCTGACGGTGATTATATTTTCACCCTTTACCATATCGGGAAGATTTACCGTTTTTATGGATTTATCTACGTACCAGCCGGTAACGGTATTGTCAACCCTTACGCCGTTGAGGGTAATTTCAGCCGTTTCTGCATCCTCGAGGGCAAGCACGGGAGATTTTACGTCAACAGCTGCTTCAACAGTAAACTTAAGAGTAATAGTATGCTCAGGAATTTCAGCGGGAATTACCCAGGGCTGAGCTACTGAGCCTTCACGCTCCTTAAGACCTGCAATTCTTCTTGCAATATTGTCTGCTCTGAGGATTTCTTCAGTTTCCATGAATTCACCGTCATCAACAGCAAACTGACACATATCAAGAAGAAGCACATTCTTTTCGTCATTTGTGTACGCAACACAGGGTGAAACATCAGCCTTTTCAAGCTCTTTTACTTCTGCAATCTCAGCTTCTGCATTTCTGCCGTCTTCTATCTTCACAAGCAGACTGTCGTAATCGTACATTTCCTTACAGATAATTGTACTTTCAGAAGTGTACATAACCTCTGCCGGATAAATTTCACCTGAAAGTGTGTCAAAAACAGTAACCTTCTTTTCACCCTTTACGGAAATTCTCAGGTCACGGCTTGGGAAAACGTCCTTATTATAAGGCTCGGCACAACGTGAAACAAACAGCCACTGACAGTCATAATCCTGACGCATCTGATAAATAAATCTGTCTGCAAGTGAGCCGTTATCATAACGGATTGCAACTGTTCTGTTATCTTCAAGAGCTGTAAGAAGCTTTGCTCTGTCAAATGAAATGCGTGTTGATTCCTCGTAAAGCTTTCTGCCTCTGTCTGATGCAACAGCATTTTCATAAACGGGAGCATCACCCATGAATATAAGCTTACCGCCCTGCTTTCTGAATTCCTCAAGTCTTTCAAGAGTTGTTGAACGGAGGGTCTCACAATCAGGCACAACGATAGCATCATATTCCATTACGCCCACTTTAAGAGGATTACCGCCCTTCTGACACTGCTGGGGAAGAAGAGATTCACAGATGAAGTTGAAATCTATACTGCCCTTAAGAAGCCAGTTTGTAACATTCTGAAATTTCTCATCCATTGTTTCACGGATAAGGTCAGATTTATCATTGGGTCCCCAGTGAAGCCAGTAGCTTTCAACGGGATGGATCACACCAACCCTGACAACAGGCTTACCTCTTGTCATTGCAGTGTAAACTCGTGCAAAATGATCTTCCACATAAGAATATTCCTTATACCAGGGTGACTGATAATGAATTGAAGCAGGATATATCAGTAATTGCATCCGTAA
>JAFYUD010000165.1 GCA_017549665.1 Clostridia bacterium
AGGGAAGTGCGACGAGACCTGCAAGACCGATATGGTGAAGAACAAGCCAGTAGCCGAAGGAATCGGTTGTCTTTCCGAGGCAGAGCATAATGAAATTCACTGTTGTGATAACGATGCCTGAAACACCCATTATCAGAAGTATCCACTGCAGAGCGGCAGAAAAAATCTTCTTTACCTTCGGCAGCTTTGTGAAAATGAGAGTGAAAATGCCTGATACAAGAACGCCCACAGTAAGAGCAATCATGGCAATATTCAAAGGCTCAAATTCACCGTTGAGGATGTTGTTGATACCGTTCATCGTGACACCGATACCGATAAGGGTAAGATTTCTCTTTATAAAATGAATTACGGCACTTTTTGTACCATCCTTTTCGGCTCTGCGTCTGAATGAGGGGACGAATGTCAGACCGATTGCGAGAATAAACATTGGCGCAATAACGTCAGCAATGGCGTAGTTTGGAAGAATATAGATTGCGTTAGCATCAGGTGCATGTGAGCTGATGTTTGCAATTACACCTAAATTGTCAAAGTAAGCGATAAACTGAAAAATAACCATGCAGAAAATAACAGTGCCTCTGAAACGGTCGATACTGGGAATTCTGTTGGATTTGTTGAGTGTATCTGACATAGAATCACTTCCTTTTTTATATTTCATAATTTATATATAACACAAAATCAACAATAATTCAAGTGGGAAATATGTAAAAAATATACAAATGTGATATTTTCAGATTCAATATAAACCATGGCTCAGTTTTTATTCTGTTAAGATTGAAAAACATTCTTCTTTTATGATATAATCTGTTATTATCGGGGTGATCAAATGAAGAATAAGAAAAATATTATCATAGTGTCAATCGCAGCAGTTGTGATAATTGTTTCTATAGTGCTGCTTTTTGTGTATAAAACTGATATACTTGATTTTATTTATGATGACTATAAAGCAGCAGCACCGTCTGTTACGGTGTACAATGAAACGGAAGATGAAAAAATGATAAACGGTGATTTTTATGTCAGCACAAACGGCAGTGATGAAAATGCAGGAACAAAGGATGCTCCGTTTCTTACAATAGAAAAAGCCGTTGAGGTTGTACGTAATACAGATAAAACTGATAAAAAGGGGATAACCGTCTGTATTGAAGGCGGCGAATATTGCGTGTCCTCTCTTGAATTCACAAAAGAGGATTCAGGCACAAAGGATTGCCCCGTGACATATTGCTCATATAACGGAGACGTTATCATAAACGGCGGAAAAAATCTTGATTCTTCGTTGTTTTCTGTTATTGAAGATGAGTCCGTGCTTAACAGACTTTCTGAGAATGCACGGAAAAATGTAGTCTGTACAGATCTTTCTTCACTCGGTCTCGGTAAGGATGACTGGGGCAAGCTTTATCCCGTGGGACTGTACGGCACTCAGGCGAATTACGACGGTGATACTCAGGGACCTGTGCCCTGTAATCTTTATTTCAACGGAACACCTCTTACAACTGCACGTTATCCTGATGAAGGTTTTCTTCATACAGTTGAAATTATAAGGGAAGGGCAGGGACAGGAAAGCTCCACGAGTAATCATGCTAAGGTTGAAGGCTGGGAAAATCTGCGAAATCCCGAAACAACGATTTTTACGGTGGATGATGAAACTGCCGAAAGGCTTAATTTTTATGCTTCTGCCGATAATGTATGGCTGTGGACGGCTCTTATTTATGAATGGGCAGATACAACTGTTCCTATGAAAAGCTTTGATTATGAAACAAAGGCAGTTGAAACTGCGTATGTCAGCAAATACGGAGCTGTTGCAGGCTCTGCATATTACATATTCAATGTGCTTGAAGAGCTTGATGCGCCGGGTGAATGGTATCTTGACCGTGACAGCGGTATGCTTTATCTTTATCCCCCGGAAGATATTGAAAATGCGCAGATTACCGTTTCACTTTCCACAAAAGACCTTATAACCGTGACGGATGCTCAGTATTTATGCTTTGATTCCCTTGCTGTCAGAGGTACACGAGGCAACGGAATTGTTATAAACAGTAACAATATAACGGTCAGAAATTGTCTTATTTCTGAGCTTTCGGGTACAGGTGTCATTATCAACGGATATCATAATACCGTAACCGGTTGCGAATTTTCTCATATAGGCGGCACTGCGGCTGAAATAAAGGGCGGAGACCGTGAAACTCTCACAGCAGGAGAAAACAGAATTGAAAACTGTCTTGTTCATGATTTCTCTGAGGTTTCACTGACAGCAGGTCAGGGCGTGAATATAGGCGGTGTGGGCAATATCTGTGCGCACAATGAATTTTATAATTCTCCTCAGCAGGTGATATGGTACAGCGGAAACAATAATGTGATTGAATATAATTACATTCATGATGCTGTACGACTTTCCGATGACAGCAGTGCAATTTACACCGGCAGACGTTGGGACGAGGTTGGTTCTGTTGTCAGGTATAATGTACTTTACAATATAGGAAATGATGACTTTTCACCCCACGGAATTTATCTTGACGACGGGGCATCGGGGCAGACAGTTTACGGAAATCTGATAATCAATTGCAACGGTAACGCATTTCTTATCGGCGGCGGCAGAAACAATAATATTTTTAATAATATCATGATCAACTGCAATACAGCATTCTTGTATGACAGCCGTTCAAGAGACGGTGTGCTTGATCCTGAATTCTGGTTTGAACACAGCCGCAAGGGACTTGATATGTATGAAAATCTTCTTGCGTCTCCCTGGCAGAGTGACGTGTGGAAGAATGCGTATCCTTATATGTCTGACTGGTCAATTGATTATGATGATACCGAAAATCCTGATTTTATTGCAAATCCCTCAGACAGTAAAGTCAGCGGAAATATAATTGTATACTACAAAGACGGTATCGGGGATATCTGTGAAAGCGTTTATGAATTCAGTGATATTTCAGGAAATGAAATCTTCAGATTCAGTGATATGAAAAATCTTTTTGCCGATGCAGATGCGGGAAATTATGAAATCAGGGATATTGATGAAATCAGAAAAACAATACCTGATTTTGAAAATATTCCTCTTGATAAAATCGGCAGAATAAAATAACAGAGGTAAGAATATGGTTGATTACGGCTTGAAGGACAGGGTTGCAATAATCACAGGTGCGAATAATCCGCAGGGGATAGGTGCAACGACAGCACTCAGCTTTGCCCGTGAAGGCGCCAAAGTTGTGCTTGTTTATAAGAAAATCGACAGACCGTTTGATGAAAGCAAAACTGACAGAAACGGTGCTGACAGATATTTTGCGGCAAATGCAGGTAATGCAGATGCTGTTGAAAATAAGCTTAAAGAAATGAACGCCGATTATCTCATTATTGAAAGTGATATTTCAGATGAAGAATCGGTAAAGGATATTTATGCACAGACTCTCGCAAAGTATCAGAAGGTTGATATCCTTGTAAATAATGCCGCAGACGGTGACATGGACGGAATTGATACAATAGAGAAAATCACACAGAGTGTGATTGATGAGACATTTGCAGTAAATGTCAGAGGAAGTCTTCTGATGATGCGTGAATTTGTCAATCACCGTGGTGATTACGGAAGAATTGTCAATCTTTCAACAGACGCTGCACAGGTTTTCGCAGGGCAGATAACCTACGGTGCAAGCAAGGCAACTCTTGAAGCGCTTACACGAAGCATTGCTCTTGAGACAGCAGCATACGGTATAACTGTGAATTGTGTTGCGCCCGGCCCTACGCAGACCGGCTGGATTGATGCTGATTTTGAAAAAGAGGTCGTGCCCGTAATCCCAATGGGAAAACTGATTGAGCCGGAAGATATTGCCGGAACAATACTGTTTCTTTCAAGTGAGCAGGCGGGAATGCTTACAGGTCAGGTAATAAAAGTATCGGGCGGACATGCGCTCTGATTCTGAAAGAATTGAAGAGATGGATAGAATGAAAAATATATTAAAAAAATCTTTTATCTCCACAGTGCCTGTTATGACAGGCTATCTTGTGCTTGGATTCGGATTTGGTATAATTCTCAAAGCCAATGGTTACGGCATTCTGCTTGCGTTTGCAATGAGC
>JAFYUD010000166.1 GCA_017549665.1 Clostridia bacterium
CCCTTACATTTGTAAGATTGCAGACGGGAGCATCCATAAGCTTTTCGCCTGTAATTGTTGACACACCGCCTGTAAGAATCATCTCAAGCACCTTGGGAAGATTGAGCCAGCTGTTTGTTGTATTACCACTGTCCTTACCCATGATGAGAGGCTCCTGACAGCCTGCAACTGCAATATCGGGAAGGTCGCTGACTTCAATTCCATACATGGGAAGAGTTTCGAAAAGTGAATCATCATTGAAAAGTGAAGGTGTAAGCACACCGGGTGAGAAGAAGAATCTGCCCATTTCTTCATAAAGCTTTTCGGGAGTGTTCTTATGAAGCTTGACAGAGAGAATCGGCTGAGGGAGATTCATATCATAATAAGCATCCATGATTGCATAGGACATTGTATTTGTAAGGTCATTGCCGTCAACGTCTCTGCCGCCGATAATGACGTTCTGTGAAATAGCCCAGCTTCTGTCACCAACATTGTAGAAAACAAGGAAATGCTTAAACAATTCAGCTGCTTCTTCACGGCTGAGCTCACCTCTGTAAGGCTCAAGCACTCTGTCAGCATTACCGACAGAAAATGCGTAGGGATTGGGAGCCTGTTCAAGACACATAACTGTCCAGAGAAGAATGTAAAGCTGCATTGCCTCGTAAAGATTTTCAGCACCCTTTGAAAAAATATTCACAAGTGATTTCTCCATAAGCTCAAGCTGTGCAAGTCTCTTTTCAGAGCAGTTTTTCTTCTGCTCTCTGATAATATCGATATATCTGCCTGCAAGAATCTTAACGCCTGAAAGTGCAATTGCGGCAGCCTTATAAAATTCACCGTCTTTTGACTCAGCCTCTTTGATGAGAGCGTCAACACCGTACCTGAGAGCAGGACGGAAATCAGGAATAACGTGACCTGTAACCTGCTCAACAAAGAAAACAACTTCCTTTGTGTAATTCTCTGCGGCGGAATATGTCTCGTTGAGCATGCTTACCATTGAAGTTTTTTCTGTGTAAGCTCTCATGCTCTCAATTCTGTCTTTTGTAAATGTTGCATCAGGCTCGATATCGTTATAAATTGCAGTAGGATCACAATAGCCTGAAAATCCCTCTACTCTGAAGGAAGGATTGATAAGCGCATAGCTTTTTGCAAATGCATCACGCTGAGTACCCACAAAAACTGCATTTTCACTTATAAAAAGAGGTATGTTTTTAAGCACCTCACAAAGAAGATGCGCTTTTTTCACTTCGGGATCAAGTCCCTCGTACTTTGCCTCGTTATCACGCTCTGTTTCCTTTGCTATAAACCAGCCGTCAAGTCTCTTTATTGCTCTCTCCTCTTTGAAAAGAGCCTTTGCCATAGCTGTAAGCTCACCGTTTTCATATATTGAGTAAATCATAAAAACATCTCCTTATGTGCTGATTATCTTTAATGAATGTGCTGTGAACACATCTGTGAATTCTTTTAATTTTTCATCCGTTACAAATCCGTTTTCAACCTTGTATTCCTCTTCCCACTTGTCCTTACCGTACTCGTGGTAACGGAGAAATTCAAATACAACATTGCTTGTATCATGCTCTGAAAAATACTCTGCAAAGCCTGCAGGATTTTCAGTGTTTACATTATTTATGAGAGGAATGCGGATATGGCACTGTCTGCCTGAAGAGCAGATATGTTCAAAATTGGCTTTCACATTTTCGTTACCAACACCGGTGAATTTCCTGAGAATATCACTGTCATAATGCTTGAAATCCATTATCAGATAATCAATATATTCAAGCAGTGCGGGAAGCTTTGCGCTTGTGCCGTTTGTTTCCGTGCAGGTATGTATATCCTTCTCCTTCAGACGCTTCAGAAGCATCAGCAATTCATCATGCTGCAAGCTTGCTTCACCGCCCGTAAAGGTAACACCGCCACCGCCGAAAAACATCATACGGCTTCTGAGAATTTCACCCTCAATTTCATCAATTGAGTACTCTTTTCCCCCGTCGGAATTCATACCCTCAGGGTTTGAGCACCAGATACATTTCATGTTACATCCCTGAAGATGATAAACAAGTCTGTTACCCGGTCCGTCCTGTCCGAAATTGAAACCTTTCTGAAAAATCCGCAATGTAACCACCTCAACATATACACTTTAATTGTGGCACTTTATTCCTGCGCTGTCAAGAGTTTTTTAATATAAATAACATATTTTTTATTTACAAACAGCTTAATGTAAGTTATAATAACTTAAAGGAAAGGGATGATTGAAATGAAAAAGAAAATTATACTTGCAGTAATCGCAGTTTTTCTTGTTGCAGCAGGCATTGTCACAAAGGTTTACTGGAGTGAGATATTAAGCATACTGCCGAAAATCCCCGCAAAAACAGAAAACACTCAGATAACACTTATCGCCCACAGAGGCTTTTCCTCAGTTGCCCCCGAAAACTCACTTGCATCAATAAGGGAAGCCGGCGAAGCTTCATTTTACGGTGCAGAATTCGATATTAAGCTTACTGCCGACGGAGAATGGGTCGTTTTTCACGATAACAGCGTAAATTTCAGAACAAACGGTGAGGGCAACATCACCGAAATGACAAAAGAGGAAGCCTGCAAGCTCACAATCGATAAAGGCTACGGGCTTGACGAATATCCCGACGAAAAAATCCCCACACTGGAGGAAGCTCTTGAGGAATGCAAAAAAGCAGGCGTCGTGCCATTCATCGAAATCAAGCTCAACGACGGTCAGAAGCCCGACTACAAAAAGCTTGCGGAGATAATAAAAAATGCCGGCTGTGACGACGTTGCGATTATCGGCTTCACAAGAGAATCACTTACGGAAACGAAGAAATATCTCCCCGAAGCAGAATACTGGCTTGTAATATCCGATGTCACTGACGAAGCGATTGAATTCTGCAAGGCAAACGGAATTGACGGCATCGATTTCGACGGAAACAGCTTCAGCAACCACGACTACATAGAAAAAATCCACGAAGCAGGTCTAAAGTCAGGCGCATGGACAATCGACATCCGTGAAGTGGCAAAAATCCTCAGCGACAAGGGCGTGGAATACATAACAACAAATACAATTTATCGTGAAAAATGATATAAAAAAACCGTGACGCAAGTCACGGTTTTTCTTATTATACTCCGAAAAGGAGATCTGTATATGTAGGATAGGGCATGTAATCGTCAGGAATGTCAACCTCAATTTCATCTGCCACGCTGCGGAGCGCATCCATTGCAGGAATAAGCACATCTCTCATATAATTTGCAAGCTCCTGACCCATTTTAATGCCTTTCTGACCTGCAACAGCTTCGTCAAGAGCAGCAATCTTCTTATACATAATATTGATACTCTTTGAAAGCTTTGTTGAAAGTAAAAATGTTGCATCATCTGTCACATCGATACCCACTGACATCTTCACAGCAAATGCTGCTGCAAGGTCTGATGAGTATTTGATTGCTGCGGGCAGGAACTGCTTCTTTGCCATTTCAAGCATTGTAAGAGCTTCTGCATTGACTGCCTTACAATAGTTTTCAGAAAGGATTTCATATCTTGAATGAACTTCAATCTCAGTGAAGATATGATGCTTCTCGAAAAGCTCAATATTCTTCTGAGCAATGTAATAAGGAAGTGCATCAGCAGTAGTCTTAAGGTTAAGAAGCCCTCTTCTTTCTGCTTCTTCAACCCATTCATCTGCATATCCGTTTCCGTCGAAGAGAATTCTGCTGTGAGCCTTAAGCTCTCTTCTGATAATTCTCATAACCTGATCCATAGGATTCTCAACGGATTCAAGCTCATCAGCAAACTGAGAAAGTGACTCAGCAACGATTGTATTGAGAATGATGTTGGGACCTGCTACTGAAGCAGCAGAGCCGATCATACGGAACTCGAACTTATTACCTGTGAATGCAAAGGGAGAAGTTCTGTTTCTGTCTGTTGTATCCTTCATAAAATCGGGAAGAACATCAACACCTGTCTCCATCTTCACTCTTTCAGGGACATTTTCAAATTCAGTATCCTTCTTCTTGATAGCATCAACAATTGCAGAAAGGTCGTCACCGAGGAAAACTGAAACGATTGCGGGAGGAGCCTCACTTGCACCGAGACGGTGGTCGTTACCTGCAGATGCAGCAGAAACCCTGAGAAGGTCCTGATAATCGTCAACTGCCTTGATAACTGCAGTAAGGAAAAGAAGGAATGTGGTATTTGTCTTTGGGTCTTTGCCGGGGTCAAGAAGATTCTTGCCTGAATCTGTGGAAATTGACCAGTTATTGTGCTTACCGCTGCCGTTTACGCCTGCAAAGGGCTTTTCATGTAAAAGACAGGTAAGACCGTGCTTCTTTGCAACCTTCTTCATAACCTCCATAGTAAGCTGATTATGGTCAGTTGCAAGGTTTGTTGTTGTATAAACAGGTGCAAGCTCATGCTGAGCAGGTGCAGCCTCGTTATGCTCAGTCTTTGCAAGGATTCCGAGCTTCCATAACTCTTCGTCAAGGTCGTGCATATATGCCATGACTCTGGGCTTGATTGCACCGAAGTAATGGTCATCCATCTCCTGAGATTTGGGTGACTTTGCACCGAAAAGAGTTCTGCCTGTAAGAACAAGATCCTTTCTCTTTTCGTAAAGCTCTCTGTCAACAAGGAAATATTCCTGCTCGGGACCTACTGTGGAGATAACACGCTTTGCAGGCACGCCGATAAGATTAAGAACTCTTACAGCCTGCTTGCTCAGCTCTTCTGTTGAACGAAGAAGGGGTGTCTTCTTATCAAGCACCTCGCCTGTATATGAGCAGAAAACTGTGGGGATGCAAAGTGAATCATCCTTGATAAAAGCATAAGAAGTGGGGTCCCATGCAGTATAACCTCTTGCTTCAAAGGTTGAACGGATACCGCCTGAGGGAAAGCTTGAAGCGTCAGACTCACCCTTGATAAGCTCCTTACCTGAAAACTCCATAATTACCTTGCCGCCGGGAGCAGGAGTGATGAAGCTGTCGTGCTTTTCGGCAGTGATACCTGTCATAGGCTGGAACCAATGGGTATAGTGAGTTGCACCCTTGCTGATTGCCCATACCTTCATTGCATGTGCAACGGCATTCGCAAGAGTAATATCAAGCTCCTTACCCTCTTCAACTGTTTTATGGAGAGATCTGTAAACCTCTTTGGGTAAAGTTTCACGCATAACCTCATCGTTGAAAACCAATGAGCCGAAAATTTCGGGAACGTTATTACAAGCCATATTGTAATTCCCCTTTCAGGATGTGTATAAAAGAAAAGGTGCCGAGGGCTATCCGGCACCAAGTTAATATAAATTATAAATCTATATAAAGCCGTTTGTCAATAGTTTTTTACCGTTTCGGCATGTATCACAAAAAGCAATATATAATGTATAGATCAGAATACATTGTGACGAATCACAAGCCTGCCGCAATTCTGAGAATCTTTCTTGCATCAGCTGCGGTAACCTTTCCGTTGCTGTCAAAATCAGCAAGTGCTCTGATATCATCCGCAGGAGTGTCAAGACCTGCTGAGATTCTTAATGCGCTTCTTGCATCTGATGCTGTGACTGTACCGTCACAATTTACATCACCCTTTGATATAAGTGAGTAATCTAAAATCTTTTCTTCAAGCCCCGACATATCAACATGAATATTTTCTGTTGTTCCGTCCTTATAAATAACCTCTGCTGTTGCTGAAAGATTATGTATACCTGCTTGTTTTTTTATAAAATTGGTGTAATAGTGAATCTGACTGTAATCATCAACGTTATAACTTGAAATAATCTGATCATAGCCAATGTCTGTTTCTTCCCATGATACAAAATAGTCTAAATGCACATCACCGCTGTAGGGATTACTGATACCAAGAATATTTTTGTCGGCAGTGAAATGAATAATGAACTTGTCGACATTATGATACTTGCCGTTAAGATTCAGATCTATCCACATAAAGTTATTATCATTTGCATCCGGTTTGAAAAACATAGAGCCGAAATTAAGCTCTAAATTGTTTTCAGATTTAATTTCAGTTATAACATTTTCAAACTCAACATCAAGGTCAACCCTGTTTCCCTCAAGGTCAATACCGTATGCGGTTGCGGTAAGTTCTATTTTTCCTTCTGCTTCAACTGAAAAAGAAATCATACCGTCACAATATTTATCCTGATACTCTGTGCCGAGGTAATCTCTGTTGAATCTTGCTATGAAATAAGCTTCCTTACCGGAACCAACAATACTTTTGAACGTAACAGCATCATCTGTTACATGAGCATTTTCAAATTTCAGAACATCATTATTGTTGCTGATTTTGACTTCAATGTACTCATAATCCGAAATTTTATCAAAAGATACGTCGAGATGTAAAAAGTGGGTATCTGGTGCTGCTTTATCAATGAATAAAACAGTACCGCTGACATGTGCGGCTCTCATTGCTATTTTTACTGCATCTTTTTCCTGAGCAAAAACAGGCAAGGTAAGTCCTGTGAGCATCATAATTCCAAGAAACACACATAAAATTTTTTTCATATAAATTACCTCCTTTTATAATTATAAACACCTGAAATTATAAAAACGGTTACAATTATCTGAAATAATTTTTTTTTACAGATTTTTTGTTACCATACCGGCAATACCCTTTCTGTCACAATTAATATACTTTCAGTGCTTCCGATATGTATTTGTGCACTTTTACAATATCATGAATTTATTGACAAGTCAATTATTGTGAAAATTTTTGTTATACATAACACAGTTCTGCACTTCTTTTCAATAATATATAACACACAGAAAGAAACAATGTAACATGATGTCAGAAAAAATTCTTCAAAAAAAGACAGCCGCCTGAGCGACTGTCTGAATCAGATAATCTTATATTGCAGCATTAAAAATTTTTTGAAAATAGAAGAATACGCTTCTGAAGAATTCTGCAACCTCATTGAAGAATTTTCTGACCTTATCCATAAAGCTTTCTGATTCAACTGCTGTCTTGCCGTAGCCGGGAAGAGTTACATTGTTGTCAGCGGGAGTCTTGTCCACTGTAAACTCTGTCATAACGGGCATAACAATACCTGTCATAAGCATATCGACGCCCTGCATCTTGCTCATTCCGCTGCCTGCGAAGGAAATTACCCATGAAGGCACTTCAACCTCAAGCACTGAGCATATAAATGTAATAGCAATCATGTATTCATCAGCGCTCAGGTCTGCAAGGGCATAATTGAGAACTGCTGTCAGCGCTGTTGCGAGAACGTCAACCTCTGTGCTGTAAATGGGATAATTCTCATCACCGAGACAGTGTGCCTGATAAATTTCAATTACAAGGTCGATAAGGTCTGTGTAATTGCTCTGTGCAAGAGTGTCGCCGTTTGCCTTTACGAGAGCCTCGATACTCTCTCCTGCTGTCTGAGCGTCCTTTTCATATAAAGGATATTTCACAGCCGTGCAGAGCTTTGTGCTGATTTTGTCGAAAATTGCAACGAAGTCCTTATTCTCCTCCTCATTGAGTTTAAGAAGAGACTTGAGTGTTGCGGGCTTGAGATATGAGCTGAAGGTCTCTCTGAGTCCTGTCCACATACACTTCTTTGTGTACTCTCTGAAATTCTCCGCAGCAAGGCTCACAGCCTCCTGAGAAAGTCCCTCGGGGAAAAGTGAAGTGTCAACCTTTTCGATTGTCTTCTCTTCAAAAACAACGTCATTTCCGAAAGTAACCTCTCTGTACTGACAGGGATAACCGTTGATTGAGTTTGTAACAACGTCGTAAATCACGTCACCCGTTGAAGCGGTATAAGAAGTAATATCCTGATCGTGTGTGTGACCTGTGAAAATATACTTTGCGCCCGATGAAGCGAGAAGCTCAGCGAGAGCTACGTCGTTATTGACAACGCCGTGTGTGTGGATTTTTTTGCTGAGAATGAAATGCTCAAGAAGATTGTGGTGCATCATTGCGATAATCTTCCTGCCGTCAGCAACAGCCTTTTCGCACTGCTCCTGAATCCATGCAAATCTTTCATCAGTAAGTCCCTGAGCACCTGTCAGGGCATTTACGCTGTCGATTGCAATAAGTCTGTATTCATCATTGATGTCTGCAGCGTATGAAAGAGAAAGTGTGTCGTAAGCAAGGGCATCGTCATAGCCGAACTGATAATACATAGCTCTGTATGTGTCGATATCTGTTGCCTGAAGGTCGTGATTGCCGTTGATCATGTAAATCTTCTTGCCTGTCTGAGCCTCGAAAGCAGCAAGCTTTTCAACCATAAGAATATGCTCGGCTTCCGTACCTGCATTGGTAAGGTCACCTGAAAGAAATACAAAATCACTGTCAGTTGCAGCCGCTTTTTCAAAGAATGCAGTTATGATTGCATTTGATTCAACGGTAAGCTGACCCGAAGAAGGCACGTGCGCATAAACATCAGCGGCAGTATTGCCTCCGAAGGGCAGATATGCTCTCTGAGAAAGATGAAGGTCGCTGGCAACAATTACTTTCAGTCCGTCATCAGCAGCAGATGCACCGATAACAACTGAGCCGAAGATAAGAAGTACGCTCAGTACTACTGATATGAATTTTTTCATGGTTATTGTCCTTTCATTATATAATTGTATATAACCTGATTCAAATATATCATATAATCAACACACTGTCAACAAATGCAAATTACCTTTTAAAAAAATAATTTAAAAAAATTTCAAAAAAAGTATTGACAAATGAGACATGTGCGGTTATAATAATGATAACAGTTATCGTTATTGTTTAGGAGGCGATATAAGTGAGTGGTAAAGTCAGAAAGTACTCAAGAAAGCGTGAGGCAATCCGTGAAGTGCTTATGGGGACTGAAAGTCACCCTACGGCCGAATGGATTTACGGTCAGCTCAAGCCTGAGATTCCCGACCTGAGCCTTGCAACGGTTTACAGGAACTTAGGCGAGATGAAACAGAACGGCGAGATTCAGAGTGTTGCATTCTGGGGCGGTAAGGAAAGATTCGACGGTAATGTGGCAAAACATTCACACTTCGTCTGTGATAGCTGCGGAAAGATTGATGATTTCCATTTCATCCGTCACGACACCGAGCTTGATAATGAAGCTCAGAAGCATTTCGGCGGCAGAGTGGATTTTCACACTCTTGTTTTCCACGGTACATGTAATGAATGTATCGATAATGACAGTCAGTAACGCATAAGCGTTCATATAAAAAAATAAAAATTAAAATTCAATTACTCGGAGGTAATTTATAATGAAAAAGTTTGTTTGTCCTGTATGTGGTTATATTCATGAAGGAGATGCTGCACCTGAGAAGTGCCCCGTTTGCCGAGTTCCCGGCGAAAAGTTCACAGAAGTTGTAGGCGAGATGAAGCTTGCTGCTGAGCACGAATACGGCATCTACGAAAAGACAGTTGCTAACAACCCTGATATCAGCGAAGAAGATAAGAAGTATATCCTTGAGCAGCTTATGGCTAACTTCAACGGCGAATGCTCAGAAGTAGGCATGTACCTTTGCATGGCTCGTATCGCACACCGTGAAGGCTATCCCGAAATCGGTCTTTACTGGGAAAAGGCTGCTTACGAAGAGGCAGAGCACGCAGCTAAGTTTGCAGAGCTTCTCGGTCAGACACTTGAGCCCAACATGAAGGCGACAACAAAGGATAACCTTGCATGGCGTGTAGACTGCGAATACGGAGCAACAAACGGTAAGTTCGAGCTTGCAGCATGTGCAAAGAAGAACGGCCTTGACGCTATCCACGACACAGTGCATGAAATGGCAAGAGACGAAGCAAGACACGGTAAGGCTCTCGAAGGTCTTCTTAACAGATACTTCAAGTAATTTAATACAAAAAAAATTATCGGATGCCCGAAAGGACATCCGATTTTTTTAATTATTAATCTTCTTTTTTCTTTTCACGAGAAGTTGACTTGTTGAGAAGTGATACAAGAATAACAATTACTGCTGTAACACCGAAGATACCAAGCATACCTAATCCCATGATTTCAATAGATTCCTTAATATTTTCCATATTGCCGAAGTTGCTAAGGAAGCCTGCTGCTTCACTTGCGATTTCGCTGATTGCTTCTGTTGAAAGCTCTTCTGCAATACCGGTCATGATTTCAGATACATTTTCCATTATTACATCCTCCTTATCTTACGAATGACAGGATAAGACCACCAGCGATAACTGATGCGATCTGACCTGAAACGTTTACACCGATAGCCTGCATAAGGATGTAGTTCTGAGGATCTTCTTCCTTAGCAATCTTACTTACTACTCGTGCAGACATGGGGAATGCTGAGATACCTGCAGCACCGATCATGGGGTTGATCTTGTTCTTGAGGAAGAGGTTCATAACCTTTGCAAGCATGATACCACCGAATGTATCGAACACGAATGCAAGAAGACCAAGACCCATGATGAGGAGTGTTTCGCCTCTGAGGAATTCGTTTGCAGTCATTCTTGAAGCAATTGTAAGTCCGAGGAAGATAGTGATAAGGTTTGCAAGAACGTTCTGTGCTGTGTTTGAAAGTGAATCAAGAACACCGCATTCTCTGATAAGGTTACCGAACATAAGGAAACCGATAAGAGCAACTGCATCAGGAGCAACAATACCTACAATAACAGTAACGAAGATGGGGAAAAGAATCTTTGTCATCTTTGAAACTTTCTTTGTAGCGTACTTCATTCTGATCTGACGCTCTTTCTTTGTTGTGCAGAGCTTGATAATGGGAGGCTGTACGATAGGCACGAGAGCCATGTATGAGTACGCCGCAACCATGATAGCCGCCGTGTAGTTTGAGCCGAGTGTCTGAGCAACGAAAATTGATGTGGGGCCGTCAGCTGCACCGATGATAGCGATTGAAGCTGCATCGTGAAGATCGAAGCCGAAGAGAGATGCAAGGCACAGTGTGAAGAAAATACCAAACTGCGCTGCAGCACCGAAGAACATCAGTTTCGGATTACCAAGAAGAGGCTCAAAGTCGATCATTGCACCGATACCTATGAAAAGGATAAGGGGCATAAGCTCGTGACTGTTGATACCGATTTCAAAAAGGTGATCGATAACAGCCTTTGCGCCTGACTCGGGAAGGTTGATAAGGATTGCGCCGAAGCCCATGGGAAGAAGAAGTGTAGGCTCCATTTCTTTTTTGATTGCAAGGAAAATCAGCAAGCCGCCGATTGCCCACATGACAACCATTTTAAGTAATGACATAGGTTCGCCGGCAAATGTTGAGAAAAGTTCTGCCATTTTTTCAAGCTCCTTTTTTTGCGTTTTTTTACCGTTTACAATTGTATCATGTTATCCGTCAAGTTGCAACATAGTAATTTTCAAAAATAATTAATAAAAAGCCTCTCGTTTTTTGTGCATGGTGTCATATTTTATCAGATTGAGTTTTTTTACGGCATAAACTAATGCTCAGTTTCGGTGAAAAATGATTTTTTATTCTATTTTGGAATTATAATATACAATAACGGGTGTAAAATATAAGCAACAATTCAAATGTACAGTGTACAGTTAACAATGTACAATTAAAATTCAACACCGAAGGTGTTCCGATAATTGTAAATTGTACATTGTAAATTGTTAATTTTAAAAGATGAATTCTGTTTACGGGTGATTTTATGTTATTAGCTGTTGACATTGGCAATACCAATATTTCAATCGGACTGTACTGTGAAGACAAGCTTATTTTTGTATCACGTCTTGCAACTGAAAGACTCCGCATGCCTGACCAGTATGCTGCAGAGCTTGCTGCAATCTTTGCAATGCATTCAATCAATACATCAGAATTTCAGGGCGCTATCATCAGCTCTGTTGTACCTGAGCTTACAAATGTAGTCAAAGAAGCTGTGGGCTTTATCACTGAACAGACTCCCCTTGTGCTCGGCCCCGGTGTAAAAACAGGACTCAATATAAAAATTGACAATCCCGCTCAGCTGGGTGCTGACCTTGTTGCAGGTGCAGTCGGTGCAATTTCTTCATATCCTCTCCCCTGTCTTGTGCTTGATATGGGTACTGCCACAAAAATCAGTGTAATTGACGAAAAGGGCAATTACAGAGGCTGTACTATTTCTCCCGGTGTGAAGCTTTCACTCAACGCTCTTTCTGCAGGTGCTTCACAGCTTTCATCAATTCCCCTTGATGCACCGCCCAGCGCAATCGGCACAAATACAATTTCGAGCATGCAGGCAGGTATAGTCCTTGGCACTGCAGCAATGATAGAAGGCTTATGTAAGAAAATCGAAGTTTCATTGGGTGAAAAGCCTGCTTCAATCGTTGCAACAGGCGGAATCGCAGCAGATATCATCAGATATTGCGACATGGATATAACACTTGACGAAAATCTGATTCTTGACGGACTGAAAGCAATTTACAACAAGAATACAAAATAACGAGAAAATCGCACCCTTACGGATGCGATTTTTTATATCTCAAAATATGTACTGAATTTTTTAAACAACGGCTTATATACAAAAATTTTGTCCATAATCTTACCGAAGAATGTAATGATAAATCCGTTGCAGACTGCCATTACGGGTGTGCCGATGCCTACACCGACAAATTTTCCGAACAACAGAAGTGACATCACAACCGAAACAATAAGGAATACAAAATCGTAAGCCGTTTTGAATTTCCCCGAATCGATTGAATATTTTTCACTGACGCCTTTTACAAAAAAATCATATATCTGCGGGTAAAGATATGTACGGAAACACATTGCAATAGACAATGATGTCAGAAGCATACCAAGAATAAAATACACGATTCTTATTGCAAGCGGCAGACTGCCCGGAGCTGTGATTTCAGGGTTGAAATGGGGAATTATCAGCCGCCATGCATCAAGCATGAGTCTGTAAATAAAACCTGTCCCGAATGAAACGAAATATACAGGTCTGATTCTCTTCATCAGAATACAGAATACAACAAAAAGTATACCCTGCACCACATACTCTGCCTGCCCGAATGTAAGAAATGTAAGCTTCTGGCTGAGTATAAATGCAGGTGATACAATCATAGATAAGCCGAAATCTGTGGCTGAAATCATCGCAACTGAAAATGACAATATCAGCAACGATATGATGTATACAAATTCAGAATAGAATGTGATTTTCTTCATACACACACACCTTTAAAAAATGCCGTATCGGGTCAGATACAGCAAATCAGAATTTGTCTTTTAAATTAACAATTTACAATTTACAATTTACAATTATCAGAACACCTTCGGTGTTGAATTTTAATTGTACATTGTTCACTGTACATTGTACATTTAAATTATTGTTTTGCCGCTGCAAGCGTATTTTTAAGCAGCATTGTGATTGTCATAGGACCTACACCGCCGGGAACAGGTGTGATGTATGATGTCTTTTCTGCAACTGCAGCAAAATCAACATCACCGCAAAGCTTACCGTCTTCCATACGATTGATACCAACATCAAGCACAACTGCGCCGTCTTTTACCATATCGGCAGTTACAAAATTTGCTCTGCCGACAGCTGCAACAAGAATGTCAGCCTGCTTTGTTATCTCACTGAGATTTGCTGTCTTTGAATGGCAGACAGTAACTGTTGCATTATTCTTGAGCATAAGCATTGCCATAGGTTTACCTACAATATTGCTTCTGCCGATGATAACGCAATGCTTTCCTGCAACGGGAATATTGTAATATTTAAGCATCTCAACCATACCTGCAGGTGTACAGGGCGCAAATGTATAATCACCTGTCATAACCTTACCGCAGTTTACGGGATGGAATGCATCGACGTCCTTTTCGGGAGAAATGGCATTAAGAACCTTTTCTTCATCTATATGCTTCGGCACGGGAAGCTGACAAAGAATACCGTGGACATCCTTGTCATTATTGAGCTTTTCAATAAGTGCTATAAGCTCATCAGTAGTTGTTTCTTCGGGCAGTGCATACTCGAAAGAATTCATGCCGACCTGCTCGCAGCCCTTTTTCTTGTTATTTACATAAACCCTTGATGCAGGGTCATTACCAACAATAATAACTGCCAGACCGGGAGTGATACCCTTTGCCTTAAGCTCGCTGACTTCGGCAGCAATCTGCTCTCTTACAGCAGCTGAAACTTCTTTACCGTCAATCCTTGTGTACATCTTTTTCAGTCTCCTTTACAGTCCGCTCTGCTGCAGCCTGCTCTCTTGCGAGTCTCTTTTTCTCAAAACCGAAAAACGGCTTTGTTTCGGGGAAGAAATCCACACCTTCGATGGGCTTCGGATTCTTCTTTGCCTTTATCAGCAGTACAACAAGAAGCACTGCACACACAACAACCAGCGCCGCAGAAAGAAGCTGTGAAACACGGATGCTGCTTGCACCTACATAAAGGCTGTCTGTTCTGAGTCCCTCGATGATTGTTCTGCCGATTCCGTACCAGATACCGTAACAAAGGAATATCTGACCGCTGAATTTACGGCACTTTTTACATATCAGATAAAGCAGGGCAAATCCTGCCATACACCAGACAAACTCATAGAAAAATGTAGGATGCACAGGCTTCAGCGGATCAACACCGGGAAGCTCATTCTGATGAAGAGTGATATACTTTGAAATTTTTTCACTCCACATACCGAAATTGCCGTTTGTGTTACAGCCGAAAGCTTCCTGATTTGCATAATTACCCCATCTGCCGATCCCCTGACCGATAAGAAGACTCATTCCCACTGCATCAAGCAGATTATAGAAGTTGAGCTTCGTGATTTTACAGGTAATGAACGCAGCTATAATACCGCCTATAATACCGCCGTAGATGGCAAGTCCGCCTTCCCAGATTTTGAATATATCAAGAAGGTTGTCCTTATACTTGTCCCAGCTGAAAATACAGTAATAAAGTCTTGCGCCGACAATACCGCCAAGCATACCGTAAATGAGCACATCAAGCATCTTGCCAAGATCCATGTGCCATACATATGTTATTCTGCCGCCGAAAAGAGCAGCAAGAATAAAGCCGAATGCAATTATTATTCCGTACCACTTAATACTGAAATCATTGCCGCCGATTGAAAATTCACAAAATACCGATGACACGTTAAAAACCTTGTCAATTCCGGCAAAGGTAACCTGTGTCACATCCTGAAAAAAGTTCATAACAAAACCTCTTGATCAGATCTGAATTATTCTTCGTCCTTGTTCTTTCTGTGTCTGATGCGCTTTTCCTCAACGATATCATCTTCGTCATCCTCAGATTCATCACGGGGAGTTATATCAATACGCACCTTTGCGATTCGCTTGTCCTCAACGGAAAGAACAGTAAATTTAAGATTCTCAAACTCAACGGTGTCAAGATCTCCATCCTTGGGAAGATATCCCAGACGGCTGATAATGAAACCTGCAAGTGTAGCATAATCATCCTGAGGAAGCTCAGCGCCCACAAGCTCATCAACCTCATCAATGTCGGTATTACCCTCAACCGTGAAGGTTGTGTCGTTGATTTTTGCAATTTCCTCAGCTTCATCGTCGTATTCATCCTGAATATTACCCATGATGGATTCAACGATATCTTCAAGTGTAACAAGACCTGCAGTGCCGCCGTATTCGTCAACGACAATTGCCATCTGAATGTGATTTTCACTCATTTCGGCAAACAGCTTCCCGCATTTCTTGGTTTCAGGCACAAAATATGCCTCACGCATAACTTCCCTGATTGATTTATTGACGGGTAATTCCTTACCGACATATTCAAGCAGGTCTTTGATGTAAACCATGCCGACAATATTGTCAGGGTCATCATCATAAACGGGAATACGGGAATATCCCTCTTCAATAGCAACATTGAGCACTTCGCTGACAGGCTCGTCTGCTTCAACAGCCGCCATGTCAACACGGTGAGTCATAATATCACCGGCATCAATATCATCAAGCTCAAAGATATTGTTTATCATTTCAGCCTGAGTGTTTTCAATAACACCTTTTTCTTCACCCACGTCAACCATCATCAGGATTTCTTCTTCAGTAACCTGCTCTTCGTCTGCAGAGGGGTCAATACCGAAAAG
>JAFYUD010000167.1 GCA_017549665.1 Clostridia bacterium
TGGCAAGAAATGCGGCAGGCTTTGCAGGCTCAGAGCTTATAACAACCGAAAAATCATCTTCAGGTCTTCTTTTAGGTGCTGAAGTTGACGCAGTTTCTGCTTACAACAGTGAAACGGATACTTTGCGTATCATGGCTTACAATTTCAGAAACAAGATGAATTACAAGCATGATGCAGAGCTTTCTTTCACAGTGAATGCAAAGGAATTTGACGGCAAAAAAATAAAAGTCACATCCTATGTGATAGACGATGACTGCAACTACTTTGACGAATGGGTCAAGGACAGAGAAGCATATGGAATCGGCAATGACTGTTTCGGATGGTCACCTGACGATCCGCAAATTGACAGTACTGTCACATTGTCAGACGAAAATGCACGGAAAATCTACTATTCAGAGCTTTATGAAAAATACACTGAATGCTCACAGCTGAAAGCTGTAACAGAAGAAGTCACCGTCACAGACGGAAAAATCGAGCTTAATGTAAATCTTGATCCGTTTGCAGTAGTTTTCTACGAAATCACCGAAGCATAAGAAAAAGACCCGTGAGGGTCTTTTTTATATTCCCAGCAATTCAACACATCTGTCAACGCACTGCTCTGCTGTCAGACCGTGACAGTCAACTGTCACATCCGCATACTTTTCATAAAGCGGAGTACGCTCTGCGTAAAGCTCATCAAGACTTGTTCCGCACGGCATCGCAACGCCACGAGTACGGATATCACCAAGTCTCTTTTCAAGCTCATCAAGAGGAAGCTTCAGGTACACAACAGTTGATGTTTCCCTGAGCTTTGCCATTGCATTTTTACCGTAAACAGCACTGCCGCCTGTTGCCACAACACTGTTACGGAAATCACACTCTGCAATTGTCTCATCCTCTATATCAAGAAAACCCTGAGTGCCTTCCTTTTCAATGATATCGCAAAGACTTGTTCCGTATTTACTCTGAATAATCAGGTCTGTATCCGTAAATGAATACAGCATTGATTTTGCAAGAAGCACGCCGATTGTACTTTTTCCTGCACCCGGCATACCGATAAGTACTATATTTTTCTTCATAACTATCCTTTATGACTCATATTTTTTAACATCAAACCAGAATTCAACACCATCATTATGATTCACTACACCATAAGCCTGACCATGAAGATTCTGAATAGCTGCAACTATGGCAAGTCCGAGACCGAATCTGCCCTGTGAACGTGACATTGCCTTGTCTGCACGGTAAAAGCTGTCCCAGATATGGTCAATATCTTTAGGCGCAATCTGCTCACCCGTATTGAAAATACTGACTCTGTAACGGTCACCTGAAATTTCCTTAGCATCAACTCTGATTATCATCTTTCCGCTTACATGAGAAACAGCATTGGAAATGTAATTATTTACAACAGTAGGAATAATGAATGTGTCACCGTAAGCGATAAAGCTGTCATCAATTTCGTTTACGGCAGTGATGCCTTTTTCCCTGAGAAGCTCGGAATTTCTCTCAAACCAGCTGCCTACGGTTTCCTTGAGATTGAAATTCTCATAAAGAATATTATATTCACCTGACTCGTATTTGATAATCTCAAGCAGCTTCATAACGAGATTATTCATACGGTTGGTTTCGCTGATGATTGTTTCACAGTATTTCTTTGCAGCCTCGGGGTCAGTCTCCATAAACACCTGAAGCCCCTCTGCATAGCCCTGAATGATTGCAATGGGCGTTTTCAGCTCGTGGGAAACGCCTGAGATAAATACTTTTCTCAGATTATCAATTGTCTTTTCCTGCTCGATATCGTCCTGAAGCTTTCTGTTTTTCTCCTGAAGGTCAACAAGAGCGGTTTCAAGAGAATCTGACAATTCATTGATACTGTCTGACAATACCGAAAGCTCGGTGATATGATTCGGCTCACACTTCTTCGAGAAATCCAGCTTAGACATATTTTTTGTGATAACACTCATTTCACCGATAGGCTTTGTTACCTGATGCACATATGTAACGATAAGAATAAGCGCAACGCCAAGCACGACCATAGCAACGCCTGAAATGAATATAAGCGCAATTTTTGCAGACATTTCAACGCTTGTCTTAACTTTATATATCTTGATTGTAAGACCGGAATCAGTTTTCCATTCACCTTCAAGGTAAACAGTATTTTTCTGACCTGAAGTATCCTGTGAAAGTCTGAATGAATTATCTACTGTTGTTCCCAGATCCTGTATCTGTGTATAATTCTTTTTTTCAGAAGCAGGAATGATGATAACATTCATATTATTATAAGGCGGAACGGAAATATCACCTTTATACGAAGTTGAGTATACAAGGTCATTGTGAGACGTAAAGATTTCCACACTGACTTCATATTCTCGTTCAATTGTATCAAGCGCAAGAACAAAGTCATCAGAATTAATGCAGGCATCCTCAATCTCACGCTCAGCCGAAAAAGCTCTGACCGCAGAAAAAGCAAGGTATACATAGTCAAGGCCTTTATATGTAGCAAATACAATAGCTGCCATAACCAACGCAAGAATAACCGATATCATTCGTATCAGTTTCTTACTAAGTGATCTTCTTTTCTGCTGTTTCTGCTCGAAATTCTGTTTTTTCGGCACGATATCACTCGCTCTCGATTTTGTATCCTGTTCCGTAGATTGTCTTTATATATTTTGTACCCCATGCACCGAGCTTTGTTCTCAGTCTGGCAACATGAGAGTCAACAGTACGCATATCACCGTCAAAATCAAATCCCCAGATATCATCAAGAAGCTGTTCTCTTGAGAAAACTCTGCCGAGATTTGAAATGAGCTTGAAAAGAATGCTGTATTCCTTAAGTGTAAGCATTACATGCTCACCGTCAAGCCAGACATCATGTGCTTCAGCATCCAGCTTAAGCTCGCCGATATTATATATGCTTGTTTCTGTTTTTGCAGCTTCCCTCTTAAGAAGCACCGCAACACGCTTCATAAGTACAGACGGACTACAGGGCTTGATAACATAATCATCAGCACCGGCTTCGAAGCCTGTAAGCTCATCAAATTCCTGACTTCTTGCTGTAAGCATTATAACAGGAACATTTGAAGTCTCCCTTATTGTACGGCATACTTCCCAACCGTCAATATTGGGCATCATTATATCAAGAATAACAAGTGCGATATCAGGATTTTCATTGAAAAGAGTCAGTGCCTCTTCACCGTCACAGGCAGCCATCGGCTCATAGCCTTCACGGACAAGGAAATCGCACACCAGATTTCTTATAAGTTCTTCGTCATCTGCAACAAGAATTTTTCTCATTACGAACCCCTCACTTTGTTTATAGATGTTTTGATATGTTTTCAAAGATTCGAGTCTTCTTTATTACTGAAATAAACGGTATACCGATAAGCATACACATAACAACCTGTCCCGCCATTACTTCAAGAGCTGAAACAAAAAACAGTTCCGGAGTCTGACCGCCGAAGTACCAGATTTCAAGTCCGATTATTAGACCGTTGAACAGCACAGGAGGAAGTGTGGCAAGAACAGGAACACCCCTGAATTTCACATTTTTCAGTGCATAAGAGCAAAGTGCAGCAAGAAGCGTTGCAACAGAGCCGCAGATTATGTCTGCAATTCCGAAAGGACTTGAAATGTTTGCTATAACACAGCCGATTACAAGTCCGGGAATTGCCGCAGGTGTGAATACAGGCAGAACAGTCAGAATTTCCGACAGTCTGAACTGAACGGCATTGTACGCAAGTCCCAATGAGTTTGATACATAGGTCAGAGCAACGTAAAGCGCTGCAATTACTGCTGCCTGAGTAATGTACAGGGTTGATTTCTTTTTCATGATTCAATTCTTCTTTCCGTAGTTTTATTTTCGGTCAGGATGGTTCCGAACTGACCGCAGACATATGTCTGCAAATTATATTTTAACAAATTGTGAATAAAAAGTCAAGCAAATTGAAGATGTTACACACTTTGAGCTATTTTGTCATATTGTGTAAAATTTTCTGCGATTTATTATATTTTTTATATATTTTATATAATTTCCTGTTTACTTTTTTAATTTCATGTGCTATAATAAAGGTGAACAGATGGTAACATCTGTAATATCCGGCAAAGGAGATGTATTTATGAACATCACTGTTATCGGTCGCAAATGTACACCGAGAGATTCTTTCAAAGAAAGGGTTGACAAAAAGCTTTCAAAGGTTGACAAATTCTTCACTCAGGAAGCTGACGCAAAAGTAACTGCAACCGTTGAGAAATCCTACCAGACTGTTGAAATAACAGTTTCAACTGACTCAATGGTATTCCGTGCGCAGGAGCGTGCAGACAATCTCAACGATGCCCTTGACAAGTGTGTTGATAATCTGATACGCAGAATCAGAAAAAACAAGACAAAGCTTGAAAAGAAGCTTCGCAGCGGCGCTTTTGATGAGATTCCTGCCGATGACGACATTGCCGAGGAAACTGATTTTGAAGTTGTAAGAACAAAAGCAGTTGCCGTAAAACCGCAGAGTGTTGAAGAGGCAATTCTGCAGATGAACATGCTCGGACACGAGTTCTATATGTTCAGGAATTCAGCTACAAATGCAATTTCTCTCGTCTACAGAAGAAAGGACGGAGGCTACGGTCTTCTCGAGCCTGACGAAGAATAAATCTGATATAACAAGGGACAGTCAGACTGTCCCTTTATTTTTTCTATTGACATTCTGCTGTTATATATTTAAAATATAATAAATAAAGGAGAATTGATATGGATAATACTTTTTTTAATTTTGACGAAAGACTTCTCGATGCATCTGAAAAGGCGCTTGAGAATGTTAAGGACAGATTTGCCCGTATAGATGAAATCACTCAGTACAATCAACACAAGGTACTGTCATCATTCATAAAGCACAGAGTCAGCGAGACTCAGC
This sequence comes from Clostridia bacterium, assembly GCA_017549665.1. Next base: position 4,884 of record JAFYUD010000167.1, read on the forward strand.
TCTGGGGTTCAACCGGATACGGCTACGGTGATCAGGGCAGAGACCTTGCAGATTCAATTGTTGCTGACTGCTTCGGTGCGGAAGATGCACTTATCAGATATAACTTCACCTGCGGTACACATTCTCTTGGAATTGCTCTTTTTGCAATGCTTCGCCCCGGTGACACAATGCTGTGCATCACAGGCAGACCCTACGACACAATCTGCCCCACTATCGGCATGGACGGTGCAAACGGTCAGGGATCACTTGCAGATTACGGCATAAAATATATGCAGACCGACCTCGACGAAAACGGTCATATTGACCTTGATGCTGTTGCTGAAACTCTCAGAAACAATAAAATAAAGCTCGTTTATCTTCAGCGTTCAAGAGGCTACACACTGCGTGACAGTCTTTCTGTTGCAGATATCGGTGAAGCTGTAAAGGTCGTAAAGGCAAACAGTGATGCAATTGTAATGGTTGACAACTGCTACGGTGAATTTGTCGAAAAGCAGGAGCCTACAGCTGTGGGCGCTGACCTTATAGTCGGAAGTCTTATCAAGAATCCCGGTGGCGGCATTGCAAAATGCGGCGGCTACATGGCAGGCAGAAAAGACCTTATCGAGCTTTGCTCATACAGAATGACTACTCCGTCACTTGGCAGAGAAGTAGGCGCAACTCTCGAAAGCAACAGAGAAATTCTCATGGGCTTCTTCCACGCTCCTCATGTTGTTGGCGAAGCACTTAAAACTGCAGTTTTTGCAGCATCACTCTTTGAAAGCTTCGGTTTTGAAACAACACCCTCTTCAAAAGAAGAAAGACACGACATCATTCAGGCTATAAAACTTAAAAACAGTGACAATCTTATTGCATTCTGTCAGGGTCTTCAGAAAGGCTCTCCCATTGATTCATATGTTACTCCCGAGCCATGGGATATGCCCGGTTATCCATGTCAGGTAATCATGGCAGCAGGTGCATTCACCTCCGGCTCATCAATCGAGCTTTCTGCTGATGCTCCCCTTCGTGAGCCTTTTGCAGTATGGATGCAGGGCGGACTGAATTTCCACAGCGGAAAAATAGGCATCATGCTTGCCGCACAGGAAATGATGAAAAGAAACATTATTTAAACTCATATTTCTGAGGTGATATTATGCAGATGGTACTGCTGACAGCACTCGGTGTAGGCGGTGCAACGGTAATCGGTGCAGCTATCGGCTTTATATTCAAAAAAGCATCGCACCGTTTCAGTGACATTATTCTTGCATTTGCGGCAGGAGTCATGCTTGCCGCTGCTGTACTGGGACTGATTCTGCCGTCAATTGAATACGGTGGCAGATTCGGCCTGCTTATAACAATCGCAGGAATTTTTACAGGCGCTTTGTGCCTTAATCTTGTTGATAAACTTGTACCTCATCTTCATCGTCTTATGGGTAATGAAGACGAGAATCACAGCGGTAATGAAAAAATAAACAAGGTACTTCTTTTTGTGCTTGCTATTGCAATTCATAATCTGCCTGAAGGTATAGCGGCAGGTGTAGGCTTCGGCTCAGGCAACACAAACGACGCACTGCTTATTGCAGGAGGCATTGCGCTTCAGAATATTCCCGAAGGTATGGTCATCATTGCGCCCATGCTTGCCGCAGGAATAAAACCATCAAAAACATTCATAATTGCCGCTGCAACAGGCCTTGTAGAGGTCGCCGGAACATTACTCGGATACTTCGCAGTCAGTATTGCATCGTCAATACTTCCTTTTGCCCTTGCATTTGCAGGCGGCACAATGCTTTATGTAATCAGTGATGAAATGATTCCTGAAACTCATGCACACGGCGCACAGCGTGGTGCGACTTATGCACTGCTTGCAGGCTTCTGCCTGATGCTTGTTTCTGATGTACTGCTCGGATAAAATGCAACTTTTCTGTTTGTTTTCCGTAGCAAAAGGAGCTGTTCATGAATACTCTGATAAATAAAATCAATGAATTACTTTCAGAAAAAGACTGTCTGATCATTTCAATCGACGGACGATGCGCCGCAGGAAAAACCACATTTGCAGACATGCTGCAAAAGAAGATTGACTGCAACGTGTTTCACGGTGATGATTTTTTCTTAAGACCTGAACAACGAACACAGGAAAGAATGAATCAGGCAGGCGAAAACATCGACTATGAAAGACTTATTTCTGAAGTGATTATTCCGCTGAAAAACGGTGAAATCTTCAGTTACCGTCCTTTCGATTGCCATACAATGGATTTTAAATCTGAAACAAACGCAGCACCGAAGAAAATCAATATCATCGAGGGTGCATACTGTTGCAACAAGCATCTTTATGATTATGCGGACATCCATGTTTTCATGGATATTGATACAGAAACACAAAGAAAAAGAATCATTGACCGCAACGGAGAAAATGCAGAATTATTTTTCACGAAATGGATACCCATGGAGGAAGAATATTTCAAGAGTTTCAATATAAAAAATAAATGTGAAATAAAAATATAAGAGCGTACTTCATAAGAGGTACGCCCTTTTTTAATCAGAATTTATCTTTTTTAATTACAATTTACATTGTACATTTAAATTATTGTTTAAAGCACTCATTATACTGTCTTACCCATTTAAGCACGGCCATTCGGTTATATTTCTTCGGCATTGCGGCTGTGACAGCGGTTGCTCTTGCAATTTCAAGACCGAGACGAAGCACTTTTTTAAGCACTTTCTTATCATTGATAAGTCCGACAACCTTCTTCTTCATATCGTCAAACTTCATTCCGCCGAGCATTGCACCGAGGCTTGTATCATCAGCACCGATTGTCATATCATCTGCATTGAGAATTCCCGTCGCAAAGATATAATCAAGTTCACGGCCTTCAAGACGTGTAAGCATAAGCTTGACACATGCGAGAGGCGCAAGAGCAGCACCAATTTTCTTATAAAATTCAGTCTGATACTGCCACAGAGATTCAGCGCTGAATGATTTATCTGCATCTGCAATAACAGCATCAGCAAGGATTCTCGCAGCCTTGAAGCTGTTTGCAATACCTGAGCCGATAACAGGTACAGTCATAAATGCACTGTCACCGATAGCTGCATAACCGTCTGCAACAAGCACGCCGAGAGGCTGACGGACGGGAATCTTTGCGAAATGACCGCCACGAAGCTTCTCTTCACCAATACAGGGGTTTTCACTGCGAAGTACAGACATACTTCTTTCAACCTCTGCCATATCAATTTCATCAAATCTGCCGATAAGCACATCTGCATAATTTTCTTCATCTGCAACCCATGAAATACCTGCTTTTCCTTCGGGAAGCATAATAAGCTTGAATTTATCAATTTCAGGAACCTGGGCAACCTTATTCCAGAATGCTCTGTAAACGTAAAACTGTTCGAAATTGCAGGTCTGACGCTGAATACCCAGTGAACCTGGAAGAGACATTCTCACAGGAGAATCAATTCCGCAGGCATCAATAATAAGATCTGCAAATTTATCGCCATCAGATGTTTTTATACCGACAATTCTGTTGCCGTAGAGAATTGCAGACTTTACCTCACAGTCAAAACAAACTTTACGCCTGCATTTTCTGCGTGTCCGATTATGTAATTATAAATATCTCTGCGCTCCATCTGAATTTCAAGCTCATCAACAGGAGTATTCTGATGAAGAGCAGTTTCGTAAGCAGGACCGTAGAATGTCATGTCATTCTTAAGCTTATAAAGTGACTTGTCGGGAATATCAAGACCAACTGCCGCAAATGCTTTTTTGTCAAAAATATCTGTCCAGTCATGACCCATGCTGTCCCTAGAATTTTTCTCATAAACAGTAACATCAAAACCGTTCTGAGCAAGCAGCATACCTGCAGTAATACCGCCGTGTCCTCCGCCTGCAACAATTATCTTTCTGCTCATAAAAATTCTCCTTTATCACAATACTTTGTAACAATTTCATGTTATCACAAATACTTGTATTTTTCAATACAGAAAATAAAAAAGAAGGCAGAATCAACTGCCTTCACTGATTATCAAAGCAGATCTTCAAACATTCTGATGTTTGAGGGAACACATTTAATTTCGCCTGACTGCTCTTTTTTGATAACTTCAACTATTCTGTCATTGATCGGTGTGGAAACACCGCATTTTCTGCCCCATTCGCAGACAACACCGTTGATTGCGTCAACCTCACAGGGTTTGCCGTTTCTGATATCCTGAAGCATTGAGGGAACAATACCTCTGTGCTTTTTCATTGCTATGGGAACAAGGAATGTTGCAAATGCACGCTTTAAAGAATTTGTGTAGTAGAAAAGCTTTGTGATATCCTTACCCTGAACAGGTACGAATTCAGCACCGGCAGCATGGCCGACATCAATACACTCCTTCATGCAACGCACTGCAATTTTTCTTGCTTCAGGGTCTTCGGAAACATCACCGAAAGTTCCGCCCACAACTGTACCCAGACCTGAGAATGTGGCATTGATAAGAAGCTTTGACCAGCGTGCGCCGATAAGATTTGTCTCCTCGTAAACAGGACACATCAGCTCAAGAATTGACTTTACCGTATTGAACTGTTCATCAGTGATACCTTTCATCTTACCCATATGGAAAGAAAGGCTGTCAGGCTCACTTGTAAGCACGCAGACACCCGGCTCTGTAAGCTCTGCACCCCATTCAACAGTGCATCCGATTGTATGCTCGTCGCCGACAATTTCAGCGATACCCGGCTCGGGAATACCGTTCTGAAGCGTTACGATAACGCCGTCTTCAGTCATATAGTCCTTAAGAAATGCAACGACCTCTTTATTGAAAAGCTGCTTTGTCATAAGGAAAATAACATCATATTTCTTTGTCATTTCATCGGGTGTAAGAGCTGTTACGGGAACAGTCATATCAACCGTGCCTGTAATTCTAGCTCCCTTTTCTCTGAGAGCTGCGATATGAGCCTTGTTGCGGTTAATGAGGTCAACCTGACCGCCGTTTTTTGTGATGTAAGCACCAAGGACTGTGCCCAGAGAGCCTGCACCGTATATTGCACAAGTTACGTTATTCATGAGAAAAACCCTTTCATATTTTATTATAAAAATAACATAACACATTTTTAAGAAAAAAGCAATAAAATTTAAAATTTGGTATTGACAAACGGAAATTTATATGCTATTATTATTGAGCATTATGGAGAGATACCGAAGTGGTCATAACGGAACGGTCTTGAAAACCGTCGTACCTTTGCGGGTACCGTGGGTTCGAATCCCACTCTCTCCGCCATTTTTTTTTTACATTTTTTTAATAAATGTTACCCGGAGCAGTACTCAAGTTGGTGACGAGGCGCCCCTGCTAAGGGCGTAGGCCGGCTAAACCCCGGTGCGAGAGTTCGAGTCTCTCCTGCTCCGCCAACAAAAATCCGTTCACGATAGTGGACGGATTTTTGTTTGTATTATTCATCATTCATTTAAAAGAATGGATTTTTGAATGAATAATGAAGCCGTTTCACTGATGAATAATTAATAATGAATAATATTGGGCAAAAAAAACACCTGACATCAGGTGTTTTCTTTTTTCTCATTTTTTCACCGCTTCACGGATACTCCAGTCGTTTTCTTCAAGTAGCTTTTCCGCTTCATTGTCATCACAACCGATTATTTCAGTAACAATACCTATCATTCTCCGTCTGAGTTTTCTGTTTGTGGGGCGAAGATTTATCATCAGATTTTCGTAAACATTACCACACTTTTCCATTGCAACGGTAGAAATCATATTAAGAATAATCTTCTGCGCAGTACCTGCCTTCATACGTGTTGAGCCTGTTATAACCTCTGCCCCCGTATCAGCACATATATCAATATCAGCAGCATTTCCCAATGCAGTATCGGGATTATTTGTAACAGAAACAGCAACTGCACCGAGACTTTTTGCATAATTCACAGCCGCAATCACATATGCCGCTGAGCCTGATGCAGAAATTCCGATCAGGATATCATTCTTAGAGAAATCTCTCTTTTTCAGCTCGTCAACTGACATATCAGGATCGTCCTCTGCATTTTCAGCAGCCTTGAACATACACTTCTCACCGCCTGCAATGATACCGTTGAAAAGGTCGTATGGCACGCCGAAGGTCGGCGGACATTCTGCCGCATCGCACACGGCAAGTCTGCCTGATGTGCCGCTGCCCATATAAAACACTCTGCCGCCGTTCATTATAGTTTCTTCCACAAAATCGCAGGTTTTTTCTATTTCGGGCAACGCTTTATCAACAGCAGAAATAACATTATTGTTTTCGTCATTGATTATTTTCAGCATATCTGCCGTTGACATTTTATCAATATTATATGTACGGCTGTTCCGCATTTCAGTATTCAGCATGATTTACCTCCGATTTTTCCGGCAAGTGACACTGCACCGTTCACCATAGGCTCATTGAGAAATCCTGAATTATATCCTCCGCCAAGATGATTTTCAATCATAGGAGCAAGAATATCTTTCCTTTTGCACATTCCGCCGCAAAGGACTATTCTGTCTGATTTGCCGATTTTTTCACAGCATGTGCGTATCAGCACTGCAATTTCCTGAGCATTCCGTGAAAGGATTTTTTCAGCATCCTTGTCACCCATATCGTATGCTTCAAAAGCAACAGGCGCAAAAGCTGCAACACTGACAGCGCCTTCAGAATATATATTACCGATAATTTCAGGCAAAGGTCGGTTGATTTTCTTTTCAACCAGCTGACGGATAACTCCGCTATTGCTTCTGCCGTCAAAATCTTTAAATGCAGCATCAAGCACATCCGAGCCCACAGAGAACCCGCTGCCGCCTTTGTCAATCATATATCCCCATCCGCCCACACGGAACCGTTCGGAATTTTTCTGACAAAAAGCCGCTATGCCTGTGCCCATGATAACCACAACTCCGTCTTCGCCATTAAGCGCAGCTTCAAGAGCATTGTCCGTATCACTTCCGTTGCCGTAAGCTCCGAATCCGAAGGAAGACAGAAAATTACTGATAATCACTTTGTTGTTTCCGCTGATACCGCCTGCAAGACCTGCAAAAACTGAAACCTCAGAAAGTTTTATTCCTTCGCACACCAGAGAAATACCTGCGCTTAAAATTTCCTGAGCTTTTTCAGCACCTGAATTCAAAGGGTTTGCAGAACCGAGGAATACTCTTTTTATTTCATTTCCGTTTTCATCGGTCAGCAGAAATTCAGTTTTCGTGCCGCCTGCATCAATGCCGAGAAAATATCTGATTTTATCATTCATTGGGATATCAGCTCCTTCTGAATATAGTTATACATTTACAAAAGATGCAGAAAAACTCAGTTTTCCGCATCCTATTTTTTATCAGAGCATATTGGGAATTGATTCACACTCTGTCAGCTTATCAAATCCGTAGAATTTCTGCGCATTGCCACCGAGGAACATTGCCTTTTCTTCTTCGGCAAGCTCCTTGCTTTTACGCACGAAATCATAGCTCATTTTGTAAGTGATTTCAACCATTGTACGGGGATAATCACTACCCCACATGAGCTTTTCCATGCCGCATATATCAGCAGCCTGACGGATTGACTCAATTGCTGAGGGGTAAGGATAGAATTCGCTGTTATAAAGCCATGTAATTCCGCCGCTTTCGATTCTGACATTGTCGTAACGTGCAAGCTTTATCTGCTCCTCCCATCCCTTTCGTGTAACCATTCCGAAATGACCGACAGCTATTCTAACATCAGGATACTGCTGAATAAGCTCTTTGAGTGAATAAGTCTGAATTTCACCATCTGCAAGGTCAATTGAAACGAATTTACCCAGCTTTTCAGCTTCCTCAAAAATTTTATACTGGAATGTAAGGTCAGCTGAAGGAAGTCTGCCTCCGCAGATTTTTATTCCGTCAAAGCCGTCAAACGTATAGGGTTTGCCTTCTTCATAAAGTGAGCATATTTTCAGTCTATCAGGATACTTTGCCTTTGCCTCAAGGAGATAAGCGTCCTGATTGCCGTCAATCTCCTCCTGAGTAATGACAGCACCCGAAACGCCTGCATAATTCATGTTTGCAATAAATCTTTCTGCAGTATTTTCGTCGTCATTCATGTAAGGAGGCATCATCTGACGGATTACACCGCCGAAATTACTCTTGCCGTCACCAACGGGAAATACGTCCTTCCCGTTGACCTTACCCTTCTGAATTTTCCATAAATGTGCGTGAGCATCTATTATCATAATGTTACACCGTCCTTGAAAATTGCAATTTCACGATAATCGTACACTTCGTTGCACGCAGGTCTGCCGTTTGCAATTTCAGTTATAAGTTCAAACAATTCATCCTCATTGCCTGCCATAGCATCAAAATCAATCCAATGACTTTTTTTCTCATAAAGAGCTGTATTGGTCGCAATTTTGACAGTAGGCACGGGAGCACCGAGAGGTGTGCCTCGTCCTGTTGTAAAAAGAATAATATGACAGCCTGCCGCAGTAAGATTTGTAACTGCAACCATGTCATTACCGGGTCCGTTAAGAAGATTAAGACCTTTCACAGATGCAATATCACCGTAGTCAAGTACTGCAGTAACTGTTGCTGTACCGCCCTTCTGCACACAGCCGAGAGACTTCTCCTCAAGCGTCGTGATTCCGCCCTCCTTGTTTCCGGGTGAGGGATTTTCACTTACAGGCTGACCGTGAGCAATGAAATAATTCTTATAATTATTGATAAGCTTCACTGTATCATTGAAAACCGATTCATTTACACAGCGATTCATCAGAATCTGCTCTGCACCGAACATTTCCGGCACTTCTGTCAGCACCGCAATACCGTCCATTGACGTTATTTTATCGGCAATTCTGCCGCAGAGAGGGTTTGCGGTTATGCCCGACATACCGTCACTTCCGCCGCATTTAAGACCGATTTTAAGTCTGCTTACGGGTACAGAAACCCTCTCATCCTTATCGGCAATTTCACGAAGCTCTTTTACAATTTTCACGCCCTCGGTAATTTCATCCACGCAGTCCTGAACATTAAGAAAACGGACACGCTCACTGTCATAATCACCAAGCACTTTTTTCATTTCACCGATATTGTTGTTTTCACAACCGAGACCCAGCACAAGTACACCACCTGCGTTGGGATGCTTTATAAGTCCGCAGAGAATTTTCTGAGTGATACCGTGGTCATCACCAAGCTGACTGCAGCCGTAGGGATGAGGAAAGCAAAAGCTTCCCGTCATATCTGCAATATGCTGTGCAGTTCTGTTTACACAACCGACCGTATTGATAATCCATATATCATTTCTTATGCCTATTTCTCCGTTTTTGCGTTCATAGGCATTTATCATAACAGGACTCTGTTTTTCAGTCTGTCTGATTTCAGGTGTATACACATATTCCTGTGCGCCTGACAATGCAGTTTTCAGATTATGTGAATGAACATGCTCCCCTTCGGACATATCCGCAGACGCAACACCGATTGAAAAACCGTATTTGATTACATTTTCACCCTTTTCGATATTACGGCGTGCATATTTATGACCGTTTTCGGGATTGACAGTCACATTATCAAAGGGATGAATCAGGACATTGCCCATTTTACAGCCTCCCTGATTGTGTCTGTATGTATCTTTTCAATTGCTTCTGTCACAATGTCAGCATATTTTTCCAGAGATGCACCCCAGAGATTTTCAGCTGAAAGAATTGCGGGGATATCATTATCCCTTATAAAATCAACTGCTGCTTTATCATCAGAAACTTCGTTATTCTTATAATACTCAATAAGGCAACCGAGAGCAAAAAGAAGTGTTTTCGGTGCATCACCTGTTTTTTCAATATAATCATTGATTGTAGGCATGACACGAGCCTTGAATTTGCTTACGGAATTAAGCGAAATTGACTTCCAGAGGTGTCTTATATAAGGATTTGCAAATCTTTCAAGCACTGCTGCGGCAAAATCCTTATTCTCCTGAGTTTCACCGAGCATGGGAAGAATATAATCTGACAGACATTTGTCAAGATAGCTTCTGAGAAGCTCATCCTTCACGCTTTCACCGACAGTTTCAACACCGCAAAGCAAGGAAGGGAAAACGAGAGAAGTATGCGAGCCGTTAAGAATGCGCACCTTCATTTTTTTATAGGGAGCGGCATTATCTGTCCAGATAACATTGAAGCCTGCTTTTTTAAGGGGAAGCTCGTTTTCATAATCACCCTCGATTACCCACAGATGGAATAATTCTGCAGTGTCGAGAAGCTTATCATCATAACCTATGATTTTCTTAAGCTCCTCTGCCTCCTCCTTGGGATAGCCCGTAACGATTCTGTCAACGAGTGTATTGCTGAATTTATTTTCAGTATTGAGCCAGTTTATGAAATCATCACCGAGATTCCACAACTTTGCATAGCTGAGAACACATTTCTTCAGCTCATCACCGTTATTGTCGATAAGCTCACAAGGAAGAATGATAAATCCCTGAAGCTTCATCTCAAAACGGTGATAAAGAAGCTGAGTAAGCTTTCCGGGAAAGGATAATGCAGGTGTGTCGAAAAACTGACACTCTTTATTGAATTCAATTCCTGCCTCTGTTGTATTTGAGACGATAAATCTCATATCGGGATTTTCAGCAAGAGCAAGATATGAAGCATAGTCTGCATACGGGTCAACACCACGGCTGACAGACTTTATTTCCTCATGAATACAGATCTCTTCCCCGTTACTGATGCCACGGAGGAAAAGATTATACTTTCCGTTCTGTTCATTGAGAATTTCTGTCTTACCGCCTTTTGTAGGCTGAACAATTACGATTTTTCCGTCGTAAAGTCCCTTTTCATTAAGTGTATGTATAAACTGTCCGACAAATCCACGCAGGAAATTTCCCGTGCCGAACTGAATAATTGTTTCTTTCATTCCTATCACCCGAAATCAGAATTTTATAAGAAGCTTTGCAAGTGAGCCGTCGTTATTCTTAAGCTTTTCAAATGCTTCCGTTGCGTTTTCCTTATCGTAAACTCCGCTGACCATCTTAAGCACGTCAGCCTTTCCGTCCTTTACAAGGTCGATAAGCTCTTCAAAATCCTTTGTGAAGGCATTTCTGCTGCCGAAGATATTAAGCTCCTTCTTAAGAATAATTGAATGAACGAAGGTTGTCTCACGCTTGCCGTTGCCGATGAGAATGATATTCGCACCGTGTGCTGCCTCGTCAATACAGCTTAAGAAGGTTTCAGGCGCACCGCATGCTTCAACGCAGACGTCAAAGCCGTTACCTGAGGTGAATTTCACTGCTGATTCGTGCAGATTTTCATTCTTTACATTCACAACACGGTCAGCGCCGTATTCTGCAGCAAGAGAAAGGCGGCTGTCAAGCATATCTGCAATCATAACCTTTGCGCCCATTGCCTTTGCTTTAAGAAGTGCAAAAAGACCGATAGGACCTGCGCCCATGATGAGAAGATTATCATTTTCTCTGACCTCTGCACGTGAAAGAGCATGACAGCTGATGGCAAAAGGCTCAATAAGTGCAAGCTCCTGTGCTGAAAGTCCTTTACCGTCAATAAGACGTGATACGGGCATTGTGATATATTCCCGGAAGCTGCCGTCACGCTGTACACCCATAGTCTGGTTGTCATGACATGCATTTACGATTCCACGCTTGCAGGCATAACATTCACCGCAATTGAAGTAGGGATTGCAGGTGATGATATCCCCTGCCTTGAGTCCCTTGTCATTTTCACCCACAGACACGATTTCTGCACTGAATTCATGACCGGGGATTCTGGGATATGTAGTAAAAGGCTGATTGCCTGTATATGATGCGACATCTGCACCGCAGATACCGCAGTATTTCACCTTAAGAAGTGCCTCTCCCTCATGTACTTCGGGCATTTCCTTTTCTGTAATTCTGATTTCACCGGGGGTTGTTATCTGTATAGCTTTCATAATCAATTCTCCATGTCAATATATTCATTATTCCAGATTACTGCTGTTTTGAGAGGTGCACCCTTTGAATAGATTTTATTTACGTATGCACCCATGGGATCAGATGTGAATTCATCCTTATCAATAAGCTCCACAAGCTCATTGAAACGGCTTTCGCAAAGAATCTCAATAGCTGTTTCCATGTGCTTCTGTGTGAAATTGATTGATGCAAAAATCACCTGATTCTTAAAACCGAAAGGCATTGTATCATATGTAACCTTCGGTCCGAGAGAAAAGCTGTTGTAAATACCGTTACAGCCGAGTACACAGTTATCAAATGCAATTCTGTGTTCAACTGCAGTGCCTGATGTACCCACAAACATTGTTGCGGTACCACCGATACGTTCTTTGACTGCTTCTGCTGTTTCAGCTTCTGTCATATTACCGCTTGAAAGGTAATCACAACCGAGAACATCCTTTACAAACACAGCCTTTTCACTGTCTTCGGGACTTCTTGCAACAAAAAGAATCTTTGCATCAGGCTGATTACGTCTTACCTGATCACCGATAAATAAACCTGTTGTACCGAGACCGAAGATAACTGTTCTTGTGAATGTATTTTTTTCCGCATACTTCACAGCTTCATCTGCACTGCACTTGCGTTTTGCCATTTCAACACGGAAATTCTGACCGATACCAATATCACACATACGCTCATACTGAAAAACAGCACATGCATAAGGGTCTGCAAAAACAAGCTTCTTTGCAAGTGAAAGAGGAAGCTTTGCAGCATTTTCATACTTTTCGGGAAGATGAAGGAGCATTTCGGGATTAAAATAACCCTTATCACAGAAAATACCGTCTGCACCGTCACAACCGTACTCAAAATATGTCTCATCCTCTGTAAATCTTGTAGGGTCACAGCTGTCACCGCCACGGATAAGAACGATTGCAAAACGGTTTTCGGAAGGCACCCATACAACGCCCTCATGTCCGTTTATAAGGCGTTTTTCACCTTCGGGAAATTTCTTTGAAAGCTCATGGCGCTGTCCCATACGCATCAATTCCATATCAGTACCGCAGAAGCCGCAGAATACAGGCATTGCCTCAATTCCCTGCAAGGCTTCCTCACCACGGAGACGCTGACGGGGTGGATTTATAAGGTTGATTTCTCCGTAACAAAGAGGAGATTTTTCGTCATTCTGAAAATATGTAGCAAAAGTTTTCATCAGAACCATCCTTTACGCATATATAAGATAATTTTAACACAAGAATCATAAATTGTAAACTTAAATATGCAAAAAAAAACTCAGGTCTGTTACAACCTGAGTTTAATTTTATTTGTATTCAAACGTGTGATTTTCAAATCCTGATGAATACACCTGTCTGCCGTCAGGATAAACCCACATAGCTTCGGTATTTTCAAGTGATTCAACAAGCCTTCTGCCTGTCTCTTCATCCATCAGGAATAACGCTGTTGACAGCGCATCTCCCATTCCCGAGTCTTCAGTGATAACCGATACGGAATTATATTTTGTACCCGGCATCAGTGTCTCAGGGTCGATGATGTGATGATAATTCACACCGTTTACAGTGTAAAAACGCTGATAAGAGCCGCTTGTAACAACGGAATTTCCACTGAGTTCAATAAACTCGATGTACGGTGTTTCCTCATTTTCTCTGTCAGGATTTTCAATTCCTGCCCTGAAAGGCTTGTTTTCACCGTTGAGACCTATCGTACGGATATTTCCGCCCACGTTGAGAATAAACGAGGTTATGCCCTGACTTTCGAGATATTCGGCCGTTTTTTCAACTGCATAGCCCTTTGCGATTGCACCCACGTCAAGAAGCATCTGAGGGTCAGCAAGGAATACCGTGCTGTTTTCTTTATCGATAACAATATTATTTATATCGGTGTGCTCTGCAGCCTCCCTGAGCATTTCCATGTCGGGCAGCTGTGCATTTTCAGGGTCGTCAAGCCCCCATGCACGGTAATTGTGCCAGATTCTCAGAACACTGCCCATTGCAACGTTCACCTTACCGTCGGTACGGGTGTACATTTCCTTTGCAAACTCAAGCATATCGATAATCTTCGCATCAACCCTGACAGTCTGATGCACTCCGTCGATGACGTCATTTACCGTCACAAGATTATTCATCCCCTCGTAACGGGTATAAATATTGAAAAGACGATGGTATTCATCCAGCATAATTTCGATTTTATCGCACACTGCATCAAACTCCTCCTGCGTTTCCATGTAGCCGGTAATAGTTGTTGCAGTATCGAAATAATCAAAATAATAGGCATTATATTTAGTTTTCTCAGATTCTGTTTTACATGAGGTCATGGCAACAATCTGAACAAAAATCAGACATATTGCCGCTATGCGCACAAGCTTTCTTTTCAAGCGTATTCACCTGCCCTGTCAGAGAAAAACAGGGTGCTGCGATGTGCAACACCCCATAGATTTTACAACTTAAATTTAAGCAACAGTTGCTGCTGCAACAGCTGCCTTGAGCATGCTGCTGATATTGATTGTGCAGCCTGCTGTTGCAAGGTCGCCTGTGCCGTAGCCTTCAGCATCTGCAAGTGCTGCGAAATCTGCAGCTGCCTTACCTTCAAGAGCTGCGTCGAATGCAGCTGCCTGAGCGTACCATTCAAGAACCTTACCCTCGCTGCCGTCGTGCTTTGTGCCGTAAGCAGCCATGTTGTATGCGTCACCTAATTCAATCTTTGTCTTAATCTCAGCAGCAACGTCTGTTGTTGATGTGCCCTGAAGATTGAATGTGAGGCTTGTTGAAACAGAGTCTGTCTTAGCAACAACAACCTTGCCTTCTGCGTTTACAACTGCAGCAACGATTGTTGTGTCAACAGCAACAGAGCCGTCCTTTTCTTCTGTTGCGTCTGTGTTTGTAGCTGTTGCAGCAAATGCGATATTGAGAGCATCGTCTGCTGTAGCCTTTGTTTCAACTGCGTTAGCAACAGCCTTATCAAGAGCCTTCATGATGTTGCCTACGCTGATTGTGCAGCCTGCTGCTGCAAGGTCACCTGTTGTATATGTGTCTTCTGTCATGAATGCTTTGACTTCAGCAACTGTCTTGCCCTTTGCTGTTGCAGCAAAAGCATCAATCTGCTCAAACCATTCAAGAACCTTACCCTCGCTGCCGTCGTGCTTTGTGCCGTAAGCAGACATGTTGTAAGCTGCACCTAATTCATACTTTGTCTTTAATTCTGCTGCAGCAACAGCCTTGCCTTCTGATGTCCATGCAGCTGATGCGTCAAGTGAGTCAACAGCTACGTCAACGATCTTGCCTTCTGCGTCAAGAAGAACTGCAACTGCAGTTGTTTCTACACTTGCCTTACCGTCTGTGTCGCCGTCTGCATCCTTAGCATCGCCGTACTTTGAAACGATACCGAGACCGAACTTGAGAGAAGCTGACTCTGATGTTTCGGGTGCGTTTGTTGAATCTTCTGTACCTTCTGTCTTGTTACATGCTGCAAAAACAAACATTGTTGCAACTAATACAGCAACAAGAACTACGCTGAGAATTTTTTTCATTGTATTATGCTCCTTTATTTTTTATCCTAATCATTATTGCAAAATTTACAGCAATTGTCAATAGTTTCATATACATTATTACAACACTGTAATATTTACTACATTTTTATCGATTGTGTCCTTTTAATCAGCAGATTTGCACCGATTCCGATAAACACACCGGCAATACTGCCTGTTATTGCAAGAATTATCATATAATAACCGAGTTGTACGGTGTCAAACAGAAAAACAGCCACAAGAATCTGACCCAGATTGTGAGAAACTGCGCCTGCAACACTTACGCCCACAGTGGAGAAATTATCGATTTTCTTAAGCAGCACCATAAGTATAAGGCTCAGTACTGCGCCTGCTGCACTGTATGCAAGCGTCATAACATTGCCGAAGAGAAGTGAAACCGTAAAAAGCCGTATTGCAGAAACGGCAACAGCCTCTTTGAAACCGAAGCGGTACAGCACGAAAATTATAACAAGATTGGGAAGTCCCATTTTGACTCCCGGCACGGCAGACCACAGCGGAGGCAGAATTGCCTCAAGATATGCGAGAATCAGAGCCACAGCGGTCATTATTCCCAGCAGAGCTATCTTTTTTGTCCTGTCTTTCATTTTGTCACCCTAAGCAACAGCGTCAAGGTCCGGCACGGCACTGTCAGCTGTTATTTCAATTACTATTTTGTGAGGCAGACATACTATTGTTTCTCCTGAATATGAAACAGCTCTGTGATTACTGCAGATTTTGTCAGGACAGTCAGCCTGAGAAATATAAGCCTTTCCGTCCTCAATAACGAGTGTATTTGAAAATTCATCATTTTCACCCGTTATTATTTCCACTGTTCTGTCTTCATACAGAGAATAACGCTCAGTTTCATTTCCGTCGATCTTCACAACCACCATACTGCCTTCCTGTCTGGTGAGATTTACTGTCAACAGACCTGCTGCCGCTATCAGCAGGATAACGGCAACAAGGATAATATCATTTTTAGTTTTTTTGCTGAGCTTCATATCATTCTGCATTTTCTGTCAGTCTGAGGCTTTTAATACATTTAGTTGGACATACATCCGCACATACACCGCAGCCTGAACATTTGCTGTAATCAATTTTCGCAACATTGTTTGTGACTGTAATAGCCTTTTCAGGACAGTTAAGCTGACACTTCTTACAGCCGATACAGGCATTCTTACAATTCTTACGTGCAACGGCGCCCTTTTCCTCATTGCTGCACATAACAGCAGTTGATGCATTCTTCGGAATGATGCTGATTATATGCTTGGGACAGGTCTTCACACAAAGTGAACAGCCGATACATTTACGGGGATCAACGTGTGCAAGTGAGTCAACGATACAGATTGCATCTGCAGGACATACCGAAGCACAGTCACCGCAGCCGATACAGCCGTAAATACATGATGAAGGTCCGCCGAAAAGCATGCCTGCTGCTGCGCAGCTTTCAATGCCATCGTACTCAGCCTTTTTCGTTGTTGCATTGCAGCTGCCGTTACAGGCAACGAATGCAACTCCGCTTTCTGCAGCCTCACACTCGACGCCGAGTATGCCTGCAATATTTTCAGCAACTGCTGCTGCACCGGGCACACAGAGATTCGGTGCTGCGTCACCCTTTGCAACTGCTTCAGCATAGCTGTCACAGCCTGCATAACCGCAGGCACCGCAGTTTGCACCGGGAAGCACGTCTCTTATATTTTTTACTGTTTCATCCTCTTCAACCTTGAAGAAGTGTGATGCAAGTGCAAGAAGAACACCTGCCGCAATACCTACTGATGCTACTACAAGAAGAGCTGTTAAAATATCCTGAACCATAACCTACTCCTCCTTAA
>JAFYUD010000168.1 GCA_017549665.1 Clostridia bacterium
CTGTGGGATTTCCGCTGAGAAGTCCTCCTGACAGATAGCCCCATGAAGAGAAATAATTGATATCATTTTCAAACATCTGTCTGTACAGTCTTGCGTCGTATGATGCCTGATATGTATAACCGCATATTCTTGTAAGAAGCTCGTTGTTGCTTCCACCTGCTTCGTTGCCTACAAGCAGACGGCCTTCGTCAATGCCGTAAATAAGGTTATCAAGACCGACACTTTCAGCAGCAAAACGCAGATGTACTATTGTTTCCGGAAGCGTAAAGCCTTGTGTGTATTCACCGGGACAATAGTCATAGAATGAGCCTGCAAGATAGCAGATTTTAGTGCCCTTTTTACCTGTTTTGTAGTTTGTTCCTTCTGCGCAGTGAATGATGAATTCTGTTTCATCCCACAGCCCTTCAGTCACAGCCATTGCGTGTGCGCCGACAAATACATCTTCGCCTATAACATCAATAAGTGCCTGAACGGTATAGTCGTATAATTTGCAATATGCTTCGGCTGATTCAGCAGGGTCTTCACTCTGAGTCTTGAACCAATCGTAATTTTCAAATTCAGTCATAACACCGAAACGCCATGTAAGCACTTCTTCCTTGCCGAATTCGTCAACAAGCGCCTGGGCAAGTGCGGCAATATAATTGTAATAAACATCAAAATCATCGGGAGGGTAGGGATTCATACCGAAGCCTGCTTCCGTTGAGGCATCCTTTGTATATTTAAGAGGTACACTGCCGAGCTTGAGCATGGGTTTTGCTCCGAGATTGAGCACACCACGGCAGTTGTTGATAAGTCTTGTGAAGTCGTAGTCATCTGTAACAGATGTGTCAGTGGGATTTTTGAATAAATCTCTTGTTTCTGTACCGCCTGAGCACTGCATAAGCTGAATGTATTCAACAAACTCAAATATATTGTTTTCTTCACTTGCTACAGCATTTACAAACGGGTCACCTTCAATTGACCAGATATTTACATTGCTGACAGGATTTGCAAGAGTGTTACCTTTTGTGTCTGTGTCAACAGTAAATGAATACTTATTGATGGCTCCTGAAGTTACTGTTATCACTACAGCAGCGGCAATAAGTGCCATGACAGCAATAATACAGATAATTTTAGTCATAAGTTTCATATCTATCACCCATTTCAATGTATCATAAGCAGTTCGTTTTGTCAATAAAAAAGACTGTACCCCGGTACAGTCTTTTAAGTATTAAAGTTTTTCGAGATTTGCAGCTGCACGCAGAACTTTTCTTGCGTCAGCGGCAGTGATTTTGCTGTCAGTATTTACATCTGCAGCCTTTTTCTGAGCATCTGTGAACTTTTCAAGACCTGCAGAATATCTGATAATAAGTCTTGCATCAGCAGCTTCGATTTTGCCGTTTGTGTTAACGTCACCTTTTTTACTTGTAACTGTTGAGCTGCTGTCAATGTATACAGCATACATGAGGTTTACCCAGCCTGTTGTGCCGTTATACTTGATTTTACCCCAATCACCTGAAACTTCAGTGACAGTGATTTCAGCACCGTCGTAGAGAGAGCCGAGCTTGTCGTAAGCAGAACCGGGACCGCTTCTTACGTTAAGAGAGGAATTTACGTCAATTTCATATTTACCTGTTTTGTAAGTGTTTGCGGGAGTGCTGCCACCGAAAGTAAGTGCGGCACAGTATTTATAAACCTTTTTACGTCTTGTAGGTGTGCTCTGCGCAGTCTTGTCGCTCATTGCAGCATTGTAGATAATGTCAAGTGTTACCTTATCTGCAGAGCCTGCGGCAGCAATTGCAGCTTTTGCGACTCTTGCCACGCCGCTGTATCCCATCTGATTTTCAAGGTCAGCAAAGTAAACAAGAACTTTTCCGTCTGTGAAGCCCATGCTTCTTCCGTGAGTTATATAACCTTCAATGTCCTTGTAACACAGAGCATCCTGAACAGCAATGCTTTCAGAGGTGCCGAGAAGTGTCTGGATTACTGATTTCTCAGCAGAAGTGAGAATACGGTAATTCCAGTTTGTGGATGTGATTATTTCATTATAAAGTGTATTACCGAGGATCTTTTTTGCGTTTTCGGGATTTTTTTCGATAATCATTTTAAGCAGGTCAAGTGCTCTTGTTGCGTGCCAGCCGACCTTGCCTATGCTCAATGCGCCGTTGTCGTTTGCAAGGACTGTATTGTATACGCCTTCGTTGCTGATAATGATTTCGACTGCGGCATCAACAATGTCCTGAATTGTGTATGCCGAAGCAGGTATTACGGGTAAAATGAAAAGTGCTACAAGTAATGCAGCTAACATTTTTTTGCAAAAATTCTTCATGTTACGCCTCCTTTGTAACGGTATTATACTATAAATTTTAAAATTTGTCAAATCAGCGTATATCTCAGACGGTATTTATACTGTCTGACGGGTTTTCGGAGGTCGGACAAAAAGCGTTACAAAAAATCGTAAAATAACCAAAAAATGGTCATTTCTGAATATGAATATACGAGAAATAATAATGTTGATATAATAAATACTGAATTATGAATGGTCATAAAAGGCACAGCCAATATTGAAATTCATAAAGCAACCGTAATTCTAATATCGGGCAATTGTATAAATGTGACGTTTATTGTATACTATGAAACATGAAAAAACAGAAAGAAGTGAACGCCATTCAGGAACACAGCGGATACGCTCTTGTAATCTCTTTTCTTTGCATTGACGACATGAAGTATATTACATACGGCATATCCGGTTCGGGTGTTCGGTTCAGTGATGTATCTGTTGACAAAGCTAAAGTGCAGAAAATGATAGAAAGACTTAACGAAGGTCGGATCGAACCGTGTCATTTTATGGATTTTATCGAAGATGAGCTGGTGTGAAAACACAGTGAGCGTAAATTCAGAAACAGTCGTAATACGGCTGTTTTTCTTTTTCCTTGACAAAAAAGACGTGTTGTTGTAAAATCAAGGGGAGAGGACTGAGAAAATGAGTAAATCCCTTTTTGATAAAGATATATCACCGAAATGTGAATACTGCGCAACAGGAATACTTGCTGTGGGCGGAAAAGAAGTTCTGTGCAGACGCAAGGGTGTCATGCAGCCTGATTCATTCTGTAAAAAATTCAGGTATGATCCGCTTAAAAGAATTCCGAAGGTTATGAAAATCGACTCTGATTACAGTGAAGATGATTTTAAATTATAAAAAGTACGGTGTTGTACCGTACTTTTTTTTATGCTTAATTCTGTTTTCTTACAATTCTGTATTCGTCATTATCTCTGTAATACGGGCAGTTTCCGAATGAGCCTGTAAGAAAATGCATCATTTCATCCTCATCCAGATTCATGTCGCAGTAATATGAATCATATATTTCGTCGTAAATATAATTTTCACAGGTTTCGCAGTTTGTTGTTCTCTTTTTATTAATCATATAATATCACTTCCGTTATTTATATTAACACGAATCAATGTCAATCGCAAGAAAAACTATTGCATTTTTTCAACTTTTTGATATACTTGATAATATGGAATATAATGTAATCAGATCAAAAAGAAAAACACTTGCACTTGTGATAACACCACAGGGTGAAATAGTTGTGCGCTCACCGCTTCGATGCAGTGAAAAGCTTATTGAGGCATTTGTTCAGAGTCATGAAGATTGGATAATCAAAAATCTTGCCAAGGTTGAAGAACGAAGGAATAATGCGGCAGCTTATGAAATTGACGAAGCAGATGCGGCAGAATATATCCGTCGTGCAAAGGAGTATCTTCCGTTAAGGACTCAGTACTGGAGTGAGATTACGGGGCTTCATCCCGCTTATGTCAGAATCACTTCGGCAGAAAAGCGATTCGGCAGCTGTAACGGCAAAAACGGGATATGCTATTCATACAGACTAATGGCATACCCTGAAAAGGCTGTTGATTATGTGATTGTGCATGAGCTTGCTCATATAAAGCATAAAAATCACGGTGCAGAATTTTATAAGCTGATTGAAAAGTACATGCCTGATTACAGGGAATATGAAAAAATTCTTAAACACAAAGGAGTAAATTAAAATGGCAAAAGCATTCATGCAGGGCTTCAAGGTCACAGCAGTTGACTTCGAAAA
>JAFYUD010000169.1 GCA_017549665.1 Clostridia bacterium
AGTAAGGATTGATGCAGCAACCTCGTCATCTGTAACAGTAACAACACCGTCAACATATTTCTGACAAAGCTCAAATGTAAGACTGCCGGGAGTCTTTACCTTGATACCGTCTGCGATTGTGTTTACGCTGGGAAGCGTTCCGATCTTACCGTCGTTGATGCTGTTGTACATTGACGGAGCACCTGCAGCCTGAACGCCGTAAACCTTACACTGGGGTCTGAGGCTCTTGATAAGATAAGCCACACCTGCGATAAGTCCGCCGCCGCCGATGGGAACGATTACAACGTCAACGTCGGGAAGCTGCTCGATGATTTCAAGACCGATTGTACCCTGACCTGCAATAACATCGGGATCATCAAAAGGATGAATGAATGTATAATTCATTTCATCACGAAGCTCAATAGCTCTGTTGTATGCATCGTCATATACGCCCTTGACCATGCAGACCTCGGCACCGTATTTCTTTGTTGCCTCAACCTTTGAAATGGGCGCACCCTCAGGAAGACAGATAACTGACTTGATACCGCTGTGAGTTGCAGCAAGCGCAACACCCTGAGCATGGTTACCCGCAGAGCAGGCAATAACGCCGTGGCTCTTTTCCTCTTCTGAAAGCTGAGATATTTTATAATATGCACCTCTGAGCTTAAAAGAGCCTGTGAGCTGAAGATTTTCAGTTTTAAGGTAAAGGTCACACTTGTCTGAAAGCCTGGGAGCCTGAATCATATCAGTATGACGTGCAATCTCCTTAAGCACATTTGATGCGTTATAGATTTTATCAATCGTAAGCAAAATAATTACCCCTTGAGAATCAAATTATTAAAATTATAGACCATCAGGACAAAAATGTCAATAATAAAAATCGGGGCTGACCACGCAACCCCGAAAATTTTACAAATTATTTGTCCCAGTTCTTTGACATTTCTGCTCTGACCTTGATGGGAAGACCGAAGAGGTTGATGAAGCCTGCTGAATCCTTCTGGTCGTAAACCTCGTCCTCGTCGAATGTAGCAACCTCTTCACTGTAAAGTGAATAGGGTGAAGTTGTACCAGCAGGAATGATGTTACCCTTGTAAAGCTTGAGCTTAACGTCACCTGTAACTGTCTTCTGTGTTTCGTCAACGAAAGCAGCAAGTGCCTCACGGAGAGGTGTGAACCACTGACCGAAGTATACAAGCTCTGCATACTTTGCAGCTACAAGCTCCTTGTAGTGCTGTGTATCTCTGTCAAGACAGAGTGTTTCAAGAATTTCGTGTGCTCTGTAGAGAATTGTTCCGCCGGGAGTTTCGTAAACACCTCTGGACTTCATACCTACAAGTCTGTTTTCAACAAGGTCTGCAAGACCGATACCGTTCTCACCGCCGAGCTTGTTAGCTGTTTCAAGAAGCTCGATTGCGCCCATTTCCTTGCCGTCGATAGCTGTGGGAACACCCTGCTCGAAGTGGATTGTAACATAAGTGGGCTTGTCGGGAGCTGCTTCGGGAGCTACACCCATTTCAAGGAAGCCTTCCTTAAGGTACT
>JAFYUD010000170.1 GCA_017549665.1 Clostridia bacterium
TCCTGAGCCAGGATCAAACTCTCTAAAAATTGTATCTTCACAGCCTTAGCTGTTAAAATCATTTTTAGAGCTTTTAATTCGCTCTTACGTCATTTGCTGACTTTTTAACTCTGTGTTTTCCAGAATTCTGTCGCAAGTTTTCTTAAAACTTACAAAAAATTTCAGGGTTCCTTTTTTATCTCGTCGTTGTTTAATTTTCAAGGTTCAAGGCTCTCGACTTCGTTTCACTGTTGTGTTCTCTCGTCGAGCGCTTGCTTATAATACCACAGCAATTTTGAAATGTCAACACTTTTTTTCAATTTTTTGCACCTTTCGTTAAACGGCACCGTGTGTTCACACTCTCTCTTATGTCAGAAAATGGCTATTCTGCGTGGTTTCTGAGCATTTTGAATGTTTTGAAATTTGTCATTATTTATTTCATAATGTGTGATTTGTTTTTATAACTCCTGAAATATCGCTGTTTTCAAGAGCATTATTATAATCTGCATTACCGGTTTTCATTCCGGGCAGCACGTCCTTGAGAGGCACCAGCACGAACGCACGCTCCTGAATTCTCGGGTGAGGAACTGTCAGCTCCTGAGTGTCAAGCTTCAGGTCATTATATAATAATACATCAATATCAATTACTCTCGGCGCATATCTGAAGGTTCTGACTCTGCCGAGAGCTGCTTCTATTCCCAGACAGGCACCGAGTATGCCGTTGGGTGAAAGCTTCGTTTCGATTTCGACACATATATTATAGAAATTATCCTGGTCAGCATACCCCCACGGCTCGGTTTCGTAAACAGCCGATATCTTTGTGACCGTGGTTGACGGCAGATGCGCAATCGCATCCAGAGCATCCTTTATATTCTGAATTCTGTCACCTATATTCGTGCCGATTCCGAGATACACCTTGTTCATTTCATTCTGCTCCTTGTGATTTCAACTGCAACGTATTCAAAATCCGCCTTCATCGGCGCTTCCGGTTTTTTGAGTGTAACCGTTACACTTTCCACTGCTGCGAAGTTTTCAAGTATGCTGCCTGCAACAACCTGCGCTGCTTTTTCTATAAGGTCATACTTATTCTGAGTGAAGATTTTTCTGACAAGCTTTATAATCTGAGCGTAGCTGACGGTGTCGTCAACGTTATCACTCACGCACGGTTTCTCAAGATCCGATGCACATACAATATCAAGAACGAAATTCTGCCCCTCAATTTTCTCTTCGGGATTCACTCCGTGATATGCATATATTTTGAGTCCCTTTATAATTATTTTATCCATATATAGTGTTTTCTCCTATACTATTATATATAGCAACCGACTCACTTGCTTCTTTCACATCATGCACCCTGATAATATCAGTGCCTTTCACCAGTGCGATCATATCAGCTGCAATTGTGCCGGCGAGTCTGTCCTGAGCATTTTCAACTCCGGTGATTGCACCGATAAATCTCTTTCTTGAAAGTGCCGTCAGAAAAGCAACGTCGTCACGCACGAGCATTCTGAGATTCTTAAGAAGCTGAATGTTATCATCGGTGTTTTTCGCAAAGCCGAATCCGGGGTCAATGCAGACATAGCTTTTATCAATACCGTATACTTCGCATCGGCTGATAAAATCATCAAAGAAATCCTTGACTGCAGAAACAACTCCGTCAGGATAAATGACAGTTTCACCCGACGGAACATTTGCGGTATGAGTCATTATCCAACCGCACCTGTGCCTTTTTACGACGCATGCCATTTCTTCTCTGAAAATTCCGCTTACATCATTTATTATATGCGCACCGTTTTCAAGTGCAAATTCTGCAGTTTCGGGGTTTACTGTATCAACAGAAATTACAATATCAATTTCCTTCAATGCCGACAGAACAGGAGTCAATCTTCTGATTTCCTCCCCTGCGGAAACGGGAATACTTCCCGGACGGGTTGACATTGCACCGATGTCAATTATTTCAGCACCCTCAGCAATCATTTTTTCCGCATGCTTCACCGCTGACTCCGACGAATAAAATTCGCCTCCGTCAGAAAACGAATCAGGTGTGACATTCAGAATACCCATCACTATACCCTGTCCGCAAAGTTCAAGACATCCGTTTTTATACAAAAGCTTTTTCAAAATCAACCCACCGTTATAATATCAATATTCTTCTCAAGAGTCTTTTCACCGATGCCGCTGACATTTGTCAGCTCCTCAACAGATGTAAAATATCCGTTTTCATTACGGTAATCTACAATTGCCTGCGCCTTCTTTTCACCGACACCGCTGAGTGCAGTCAATTCTTCAACAGTAGCAGTGTTGATATTTATCCGTTTGTCTGCCTGTGAAACGGGCTTCTGAGTTGTGACAATCTGCTGCGTTGCCTGCTGAGTTGTAGTCACAGCAGCTGTCGTCTGAACAGCAGTTGTGGTTTCACCATTCACAGTGGTTGTCTCTGTTACGATTTCAATATGCGGCACCGTGGTGGTCTCAGGCTCGTAAAGCACATAGCCTGACAGCACCTCATTCATCTGCGGATTTACGGTTTCGTCACCATTCTGAATATAAAACTGAGCGTTAAGCTGAATATCATTGAATCTGTTATAATTTATTATACCCACCACAAGGCTTGCAGCCGAAACAAGAAGAACAAGAGACATCATCACCGTGCTTATTACGTTACGGTTGTTGCGCATCTTGGAATCCCGATCATCTTCCTGCTTTTTATCAGCAGAATATGTTACAAGGTCTTCAGCCTTGAAAGTCTCATATCCGTCATTTTTATTATCCACAATAACAGCTCCTTAATGCAGTCTGTTTCAATTATATAATATATAGTAACATTTTTCAACATATTTTGCACTTGACTTTTCCGTATATAAGGATAAAATATAATATATAGCATATATTTAAACAGGTGATAGAATGAGCTTCAGAGAAATTTCCGTAAACGAACTGAATATAAATCCCGTAACAATTTTTGCTGACGGCTGGGCATTGCTTACAGCAGGCAGCAAAGACAGCTTCAATGCAATGACAGTTTCATGGGGCGCAATGGGTGAAATCTGGGGCAAGGCATCAATGTTCGTTTTCGTAAGACCTCAGCGTTATACTCATGAATTCTGTGAAAGCAGCGATCTTTTCACTGTCAGCTGCTTCAACGGCAAAAATAAGGATGAGCTGACATTCTTCGGAAGAAACAGCGGAAGAGACCACGACAAATTTGCAGAGACGGGGCTTACTGCAGCTACTGACGGCGATCACATTTACTGCGATGAGGCTGAATACGTCTTCATCTGCAGAAAAACTGCAAAGACAGTTCTTCAGCCTGAAAACTTCACTGACAGCAGTATCGCTTCATTCTATCCCTCAAATGATTACCACGATATTTACGTGGGTGAAATCGTGAAGATTCTCGTTAAAGAATAATTCTGAAAAAGCAAAATAAAACTTTTTTTAAAAAAATTAAAAAAATTTAAAAAAAGGGGTTGACATTTCAGAATTCTGTGATATAATAATGCATGTCTTCAGGAGATAACACTTCTGAAAAGTGAATATCCGGTGTCTTTGGCGCAGAGGTCCCACCTGTTCCCATCCCGAACACAGTAGTTAAGCTCTGCAGTGCCGACAATACTTGGCTGGAAGCGGCCCGGGAAAATAGGGCGATGCCGGAACAGATTCAACTGCTCAGAAGAGCAGTTGTTTTTTTATTCATAAAGTAATTTATGAAGCAAAGGACAGGCAGAGTCTCTGCCTGTCTTTTACTTTTCCGTATATCTGAAAAGAAAGGTTGTATAGGTATGTTACTCAAAGGACTTCAGAAGCTTACACTTCTTGACTTCCCCGGCAAGGTTGCCTGCACCGTATTTACAGGCGGTTGCAATTTCCGCTGTCCCTTCTGCCACAACGCATCACTTGTAACACACATGGATGATGAAACAATCAGCGAAGAGGACTTTTTCAGTTTTCTTGAAAAAAGACTCGGCATCCTTGACGGCGTATGCATATCAGGCGGTGAGCCAACCCTTCAGCCTGACCTGTACGGTTTTGTAAAGAAAATCAAAGACATGGGTTACGCAGTAAAGCTTGATACAAACGGTTACCGTCCTGATGTACTTAAGAAGCTGTGCAACGACGGGCTTGTAGATTATGTAGCAATGGATATCAAGAATTCACCCGAAAAATACGAATTGACTGCCGGAAATTGTCAGGTTTCTTTTGACACTGTAAAAGAAAGTATTGAGTATCTGAAGATATCAGGTATTCCTCATGAATTTCGAACAACGGTGGTAAAGGATTTTCACAAGCCGGATGATGTGGCGGAAATTGCCGGAATAATCGGGGAAAACGAAAGATATTTCATACAGCCGTTCAGAGATGGTGAAACCGTTATTGAAAGAGGTCTTTCGGGATTTGGAAATGACGAAATAAAAGAACTTCTTGCGGCAGCAAGAAAGTTTGCACCCAAAACGGAAGTAAGGGGAATTGATTTGTAGAGGATGGGGCAACTTGCCCTTTTAAATATATGCAATATGTCACAGAAGACAAAAAAATAAAAGGAGAAAGAATTATGTATAAGGTAAGAAAAAGAGATAATTCGTTGGTTGAATTTGATTTGTCTAAAATCAGCGATGCAATGGTTCAGGCGTTTGAAGCTCAGAACAGACAGTATAATATGAA
>JAFYUD010000171.1 GCA_017549665.1 Clostridia bacterium
AAGTAAGAGCTATCTGTAACGACGACTCTGCATTCAACGCAGCATTCTGGCTCAGAAGTGAACACTGCTACGAGCCTGAATATTCATTAGGCGGCCCCGGCGGTGCTGAAATTGACATTCTTGAAAACCTCAGCCACGCAAGCGGCAGAAGCATGAGCTGTAACACAATTCACGTTGCAGGTACAGATGGTCCCGATGATGAAGGTATCGATTCATACCACATCGCTGCATTTGAAACAGGTAACAACATGTTCCGTGAATACAACACATACGGTATGCTCTGGACTGAAGATGAATACATCTTCTACCTCAACGGTGTTGAAACAGTAAGAACATCATTTGCAAACGGTGTCTGCGAAGTGCCCATGGATGTTATTCTTTCACTCGGCTTACCTTCAAGCAAAGAACACTTTGCTTACAATGCATTCACAGCACTTGATAAGGACTATATGGCTGATTTCGTTATCGATTACGTAAGAATTTATCAGCTTGACAAAACTGCAGAATAAAACAACTAAGACCATCGGTTTTCCGGTGGTCTACTTTTTTGTACAGTTACATATTGAATTTGACTTAAATTAAGTATATAATGAAATAGGTTAATATTAATTAAAAGGGTGTTTTTATGGATTGGCTGGTTAAAACCTTCGGATATACTTTAAGAGAAGCATGGTGCATTGAACAGATGGTGCGTGTACTGGGCGAAATAGGTAAAAGAGGCTTAATTGCCACATTTACTATCATTGCTCAGCTTTGTTCATTCTGCACTTCAGGTACTCCCATCACCCCTTACGGAGATGAGCTTGACCTTACAGGCTATAGCCTTGTTTTTGAGGATGAATTTGATGGCGACAACATCGACTGGAATATATGGCGTCACAGAGGTGTAGGCAAAAAAGCCTATTATGTGGCTACGGGTGACCAGACCGAGGTAAAGGACGGTAATCTTTACCTTACTGCCGAATACCGTGACGGTGAACACGGCAAGAATTGGTACGCCGCTTCAATTGCACTTAAGGAAAGATATACATACGGCTATTTTGAAGTCAGAGCTATCTGCAATGTCGACGGAGCTTTCAATTCAGCATTCTGGCTTCGCAGTGACCATTGCTACGACCCTGAATATTCTCTCGGAGGCCCCGGCGGTGCCGAAATTGATATCCTTGAAAACCTTAATTACGTCAACGGTCTGAGCGCAAGTAAGAATACTATTCACGTGGCAGGTATTGACGGTCCGAATGACAAGGGCACCGATTCCTACCATATGCCCTCCTTCTGGACTGAGAACGATATGTTTTCCGAATATAATACTTACGGAATGATGTGGACTGAGGACGAATACATTTTCTACCTCAACGGCGTTGAAACAGTCAGGACGTCCTACGCAAACGGCGTATGTACGGAGCCCATGGATGTAATTCTTTCACTTGGCGGCCCCGGACATGACAAATCATGGCAGCTTCCCGCTTTTAAAAAGCTTGATAAATCATACAAATCAGTTTTCACTATTGACTACGTAAGAATTTATCAGCTTAATCCTGCAGTTGCAGAATAAAAATAACTCAGACCATCGGGAAACCGGTGGTCTTTTTTTAAGAGTCTGTAAATATGTAAATTCTTTTTTATATTTTCACTGTACATATTGAAATTTACTGTCATTGCGTATATAATATAAAGGAAAAATAATAAGTAAATACAAAAAACGAAAAGGAAAAAAGGTGATCAATTTATGGATTGGCTCATAAAAACCTTCGGCTATACTATGCGAGAAGCATGGTGTATTGAACAGATGGTCCATGTTCTCGGACAAGTCGGAAAAAGAGGTCTGATTGCTACTTTTACAATCATTGCTCAGCTTTGCTCATTCTGTACTTCAGGTACACCTATCACACCGTACGGTGATGAGCTTGACCTTACAGGCTACAGCCTTGTTTTTGAAGACGAGTTTGACGGCGATGCATTAAACTGGGACGTATGGAGAACCCGTGGTGAAGGATCAAAAACTTATTTCAAGCTTTCAAAGGATCAGGTTTCTGTTCACGACGGCAATCTTTATATTACAGCTCAGTACAAGGATGAAACCACAGGTAAATACGGTGCAGGCTGGTATTCCGGTGATATCAAGCTCCGTAAGCAGTATACATACGGCTACTTCGAGGTAAGAGCTATCTGCAACAACGACGCAGCCTTCAACTCAGCCTTCTGGCTTCAGAGTGACCACTGCTACGACTCAAAATATTCACTCGGCGGCCCCGGCGGTGCTGAAATCGATATTCTCGAAAATCTTATGTATTATTACGGCTACAGTGCAGCAAAGAACACTATCCATGTTGCAGGTATTGACGGTCCCGATGATACAGGCACAGATACATACCATATGCCTCCCTTCTATACAGAAAATGATATGTTCACTGAATACAACACATACGGTGTAATGTGGACTGAGGATGAATACATCTTCTATCATAACGGAGTTGAAACTGTAAGAACTTCATTCGGTAACGGCGTATGCGAAGTTCCCTGTAGTGTTATTCTTTCATTTGCTGGTCCCAACACAAGCAAGTCATGGCAGGTTGCAGGCTTCAAGAAGCTTCCCAAAGACCGTACTCCTACATTCACTATTGACTATGTAAGAATTTATCAGCTTGATCAGGAAACTGCAGAAGCAATTGCAAATAAGTAAAATCAAAGACCATCGGTTTTCCGATGGTCTTTAAATTTATGCATTAATTACTGATCTTCACCGAAGTCTGCGATATATGCTTCAAGAAGCTTCTCAGGCCAGTCTGAAACAGCTTCAAGCTTACCTGTAAAGAATCTGAGTGACTTGGGCTCATGAACGAATCTGAGACCGCCTATAAGGTGTCTGTGATCATACAGCCACTTTACTCTGTCAATCACATACTCTGTCTGTGAAAGTGTAAAGACTCGTCTGGGGAATGCAAGACGAACCATTTCAACAGATGCGATATGCTCTGTACCGTCAGGATTACGCTCTTCTGAAAGTGTACCTCTTTCCATACCACGGATACCGCCGCAGAGATAAAGTGCAGCTACAAGTGAGCCTGCGGGATACTGTTCTGAAGGGATATGACCGACAACCTGACGTGCGTCAATATGAGCACCGAGACCGCCGCCGGGAGTAACCATGGGAACACCGAGAGCATCAAGCTCCTTTACTGCGTGAGCGATGAACTGAGGTCCCTGAGAAATGATATCCATATCCATTGTTTCCTCAAAACCGATGATAAGAGCTTCCATTTCCTTAACTGACATGCCGCCGTATGTAAGGAAGCCTTCAAACATAGTGATGTAATCTTCCATCTCGTGGAACATTTCCTCATCACGCACCATAATTCCGCCGCCTCTTCCGAAGCCGAACTTACGTGCTGAGAAATAGATGATATCGAAAAGATCAGCAATCATTCTTGTGATTTCTCTGATTGACTTGTCCTTCATTGACTCTTCACGTGTCTTGATGAAGTAAAGGTTATCCTGAAGAAGTGGAGCATCAAGAATAGTCACGATGCCGTGCTGCTTTGCAAGCTCGGTTGCAGCCTTCATATTTTCGTATGAAATAGGCTGTCCGCCTATGAGGTTTGTACCTGCTTCAAGTCTCATATAAGCAATATTGTCAGCGCCTTCTCTTTCGATACAAGCCTTTACCTTATCAAGGTCAATATTTCCCTTGAAAGGAAGATCACTCTTTGTTACAAGTCCTTCATCCTTTACAAGCTCCTCTACTCTGCCGCCAAGGCGTGTAACATGAGCTTTTGATGTTGTGAAGTGATAATTCATGATTACACAGTTATCTTTTTTCACGAAGTGCTGTGCAATGATATGCTCACATGCACGGCCCTGATGAGTAGGCAGACAGTGCTTGATTCCGAAAATCTCTTCAAGCTTGTCATTCATACGGTAGAAAGTTTCACTTCCTGCGTACGCATCGTCAGCTCTGAGCATTGCAGACTGCATATTGTCACTCATTGCGTTGACACCTGAGTCTGTAAGCATGTCCATAAAAATATCGCCGTTGTGAAGAAGGAATGTATTGAAACCTGCATTTCTGAGCTTTTCAAGACGCTCTCTTGCAGATAAAAGTGTAAGCTTCTGCACGATTTTCACCTTATGCATTTCCATAGGCACAGGTGCTCTGTTGTAAAATTTAATTTCAGGCATGATTTTTTCCTCCGAAATATTGCAATCAAATTAAATTAAGTATATAATAAATAACATCATTAGTCAAATAGATAGATTCAATTCTGAAAATCGAAATTATCAATGGTGATAAGTATGGAAATCCGTAATCTCATAACATTTGTAACAGTTGCAGAAACTGCAAGCTTTACCAAGGCAGCAGCACTTCTGGGCTACTCACAGTCAACCGTATCATTTCAGATAAAGCAGCTGGAAACAGAGCTTGACTGCCTTCTTTTTGAGCGAATCAATCACACTATCAATCTTACTCAGCAAGGCAGAGACTTACTCAAATACGCAAACAAGATACGCAAGCTTACAGATGAATTCAAGGACAACACTTCAAAAAATTCATCACCTCAGGGACATATTCACGTCGTTGTTCCCGACTCTCTTTGTGAATACATGGTAAACTCAAACTACATTAAATTCAGGAAGAAATACCCGGACATTTCACTTAAATTCACAAATGCTGACACAGCAGACATGTTCGATATGCTTGACCGTAATCAGGCTGATATAGTTATGACTCTTGATGACCATGTTTATCATAGCGACTACGTAATTGAAAAGGAAGAGCCTGTAAAAATGCATTTCGTGGCAAATCCACGCTCACGCTTTGCAGGTCAGACAGACCTTTCAATAACTGACATTATTTCCGATCCCTTCGTGCTGACGGAGCATGACATGGGCTACAGAAAAATCTTCGACCGTGAGCTTGCAAAGCAGTCTCTCGATATCAAGCCTGCTCTTGAAATCGGAAGAACAGATATCATCACAAAAATTATTGAAAAGGAAGATATGATATCTTTCCTCCCCGATTTCGTTACCGAGAAAAAGGTGCGTGACGGAAAGCTTATCTACCTTGACGTAAAGGATATCAGCACCGATATCTGGAAGCAGCTTATTTACCACAAAAACAAGTGGATTTCAGGCTGTCTTTCAACCTTTATCGAGTATGTAAAGAAAGTGGAATTTTCATCATAAAAAAACTGACCCATGGGAAATTTTCTCATGGGTCATAGCTTTATTTATCAAGAAATTTAAATATTTTCTGCCAGACTTTTTCATCCTGAGCAGTCATACGATTCCAGTCAAAGGAATCCACAAACTCTTTTTTCTGTTCATCAGTCCTGAGAACCTTTCTGAAATTCTTCTTTTTGACTGATATTGTATATTCACCGAGATAACCGACAGCGTCAGATGTATAATTCGGATTATGACTCTTATTGTTTTCAAGAATAAACTCAATATTTTTTCTTGAGTCAAGACTACTCTTGAGCACATCGAAATTATCCCGTCTGACAATGGGGTCATTGTCTGAATAAATCAGAAGAATCTTTGATTCAGTATTTTTCAGAGTTTCAACTGCATCAAAATCCACATAATCAGGATTTGAAGCCTTTTCAAGCTCCATAACGGCATTTCTGTAAGGTCTCATAATTCCCGAAAAAATTGAATCAACAAGTCTTTTTACAGAAGTAAAGCCGGAAAGCACAACAACATGGCTTATTTCGGGATGAAGAGCAGTTATGTTAAGACTTGAGAATCCTCCCCAGCTGTGACCTATAACAGAAAAATCAAGATTTCTGAATTTATCATCAGCTTTTAAAGTCTTCATACAGTCATCAAGGTCTCTGAGTGACTGTGACATTCCGTTGGGATTTTCTCCGCCTGACTCCATACAGCCTGTATGGTCATAAGCAAAAACTCTGAAGCCGTGTCTGCACAGAAGCTCGATTTCCCTCATATACGACCTGTGACCGCCGCCGAAACCATGCTCGAATATCACAAGTCTGTCAGGATTATAATTTTCATAGTAATAAATATTACCGCTGAGTTTGTGACCGAGAGAAGATGCAAAATCATATTTTTCTCTTTTCAGACCGTCAAAATCTTCATAAGAAAAATAACG
This sequence comes from Clostridia bacterium, assembly GCA_017549665.1. Next base: position 6,113 of record JAFYUD010000171.1, read on the forward strand.
TGCAGTACCGTTATCATCACATCTTCTGAATGTAACCTTCTTATACTTATCAACTATTTGCTTTTCCAGAATCATAGACTCATCCTCATTCTGAACAGTATTGAGATTATCATTAATTTTACCTACACAATGAGTATTGAAAAAATACGGTGCATCGAATGTATTATTTTCAATCTCAGCATTTTCAAGATAATTAAGGCATATACAGTGTCTGCCCTGCCACGGCTTCTCAAATCTGTTCCCCTCAAGCACAAGCTTACCGTGTACAAACGCCGTTGAATTCTCATCCATAACCTTGGGTGAATAACGGATAACGGGCGAATCCTCCCATGTATTACCGTATTCGCACCCGACAACATGATTATTACGGAAGATAATTTCCTTAGTATATCCTGATTCAAACCAGAAATTACAATCATCCTCGATAAGCAGTGCAGGTCCCCACAGATGGCTGAATGTATTATTTTCAATAACTACTCTGCCCCGTGTTGTACAAAGAATTCCTCTGCCTGCAGTTACACCGAAATCGCAATTCACAACATGCAGGTCAGGAGTCCATGTGGTATTTTCCACAACATCCTTTTCAAGCACTATATCAGGTAACTCTCTGTCAAGGTGAAGCATTATATCAGTATCATCAATTTTTTCGTAAGAAACAACCTTTGTCTGAGCATAAGGAATAAGAGTATCCCATCTGATGAATTCAAGCTCATCGCCCTTTTCAAAAGCCTGAAAGCCCCAGCTTTCGTTGTGCATAAAACGGACAGTAATACTCTTTTCATCATCGTTTTTCTCAACTATTCTCAGATGTGTGCCGTGTACATTCACATAATCATCCTGCGCACCGTTTGCCTTACAGGAATCAATCAGCAGCTGCCCCTTACAGCCTGAAAACTGAAAGAAATCTGCAGTACTTGCAATTGTCCTTCCTTCAGCCGGTGTAAAGTCGCAATTTATATATGAAACATTTTCACAGAATTGAGAAACCATACCGAGACCGTGCATGAATTTAACCCTGAGATTTTCAAATCTCAGATTTTTACACCGGTTGAACAGACTTCCCGTCTGATCACGGACTATGTTTCGAGTCTGAAATATTCCGCCCACGGGCAGTTTTATGCTTTTATCACGCATTGTGACACAAAGAGTGTTATCATCAAGCTGTTCAATCGTTTCAAAAGGTAAATCCTGACGTCTGAAATCGTTACAGATTTCCTTCTGAGTGTCAAGCACCTTTATGTGCCTGCGGTTGCCGATATAACTGTCTTCCCAGTAATATTCACCGTCCGCACCCTTTTCACCGTGCCATATCAGCTCATTGTTTTCCACACGGAAAAGACAGTCGTGATTTATTTTAAGAATATATTTCCCGTCTTCTTCCGATTCAACTCTGAATTCTGCCATTGTAGGGCAGGCATAATCAACCGTCAGATTTTTAACTGTTATGTTATTGCATTTGTCAAACAGAAACGGTGTCATTTTACCGTGAACGAGCATTGTCGCACCGTTACCGTCGATTGTTATATTATTTTTCTCTTTCAGAAATATTGCAGTTCTTCTCAGACCGTCGGGATTTTCATGCTTCTTTGCAGTATTTGTGCAGAAATAGCCTGTAAATTCAAACGAATCATCCTGACGCACATGATATATTTTATCTTTCTCAAGTATAACAGTCTGAGCGTCACTTACATCAAGGAAAATTTTACTCAGTTCATTCATATCTTATAATTCAAA
>JAFYUD010000172.1 GCA_017549665.1 Clostridia bacterium
GATATCCTCACCTGTGAGCTTTTCCTCCTTGGGAATAGACTTGTATGCCTTATTCTCAGCACCTGAAAGTCTCTTTACTCTGTGCTTCTTGTTTTCAAATGTACCCCATGCTCTCTGAGCCATACGGACAATCTGTCCCTTTTTAACCTGCTCGATAGAATCCATAAGAGAAACTTCAAACATTGCTTCGTCGAGATTTGTCTTCTCAATCTTCTTTGCCATTTCAGCTGTGTAATCTGCGATATTACCAAGTGAACGGTTACCCATGTCCTTCATTGTGATTGTCATCATCTTACCGTTGGGAAGAATCCAGGGCATTGAAACATCGATCTGATCAAAAGTCTTGATTGTACCTCTGACAAGCTTCTTGTTGAACTCAAGGTGTGCATTCATGTTGGGTGATGCCTTGAGTGCTTCACAGATAGCCTTCATAACAACTGTGTTAAGTGTAATCTTTTTACCTTCTTTTTTGAGTTCCTCTGAAAAAACGTTGAACTTCTCAACGAAGCCTGTAAGATCAGGCTCGAAAAGGTAGCTGCAATGAGGAGCCTCACGCCAGCCTTCAGCTGTCATATTAGCAACGATTTTACGCTGAATACCGAATGTGGTAACGCCGGTAACTTTCCTGCTCATTTTTATCCTCCGAATTTTTTACATTTAGTTCTGATTTGCGCCGTATTGATTGCAATAACACAACATACAGCCACACATGGTAGACATTATATCAAAATCAGTCGTATTTTGCTATATTTTTATTTTTAACAAATTGTGAACAAATTAAAAACAAACTTCCACAATAATACACGATTTGTTGCAGAAGTCTGTTGTTTTATTAAATTTATTACTTTATTATCGCTTACGGCTGTTCAGTAATGGGATGCGCTTCACTTTCGTGTTCAAACGAAATAAAGTTGTTTCTGTCGGCATAAGCCCATCTCATGCCGAATGCATGACATCCGTCGCAGGGAACGTAAAGCTGCTCCCTTTCACCACGGATTACCGCAGCAGGAAGGCTGAATTCACCTTTTTCAGTGATTGCAATATCACTGTCTTCAGTAAATGTAACAGTATGTCCGTAAACAGAAAGAGTCATACTGCCTTTTTCCTTTACTACCGATCCGCCGATGAAACCGACAAGTGTTGCGAGGGCGGCATACCATACGCCATCCTTATTGACACAAGGTACTGAGCAGGACATAAGACCGGGATCCATACCCTTGTACATCATTCTTGTCCTGTTGAATGTGGGTGCAAGAGCATAAGGTGTAATTTCATCCTTATCCTTATCAATAGTGCATTTGTCAACTATTCTGCCGTCATCAAGCACTGATGTGAATGTTGCTTTATTGCCGTCTATTTCAACTATAGCAACCATTGCATCAGGTATCTCCTGAGGGAAGAAAGCAGCATGCCATATTTTTGAAACAGTTCTTGAACCAGGAGGATTACCGCCTGAATTACCGAGCATATAATGAACAGTACCCTGAGAAGGTCTGTCATAAAGATTTTCCTTTTTGAGAGGAAAGCTTCTTGCAAAATTATGCTCATGTCCCGAAAATACAACGTCGTACATTTCAAAGCACTCTGTCATAACGGGATATGCATCATAATTCTGACAATCTGTACCCGAATAACAGATCGGGAAATGATATGTACCGAACTTCCATGTTTTATCTGATGAATTCAGGTCTTTGATAACCCAGTCATTTACAAGCTCAGGCTCATTTATGCCCATTACACAGAAATGAACATTGCCGTAATCAAAAGAATAATTCTCGGTCTCCCAGCCTTCGGGACCGTTGAAGGGATATGCGCCCTTGAACTGAGTGTTGAAAAATTCAGCAGGCTCAGCATAATATCTGCCGATGCCCTCTTTATAGCTGACCTTAAAGCCACGGTTGTCGTGATTGCCGAGAGTCATCATAAAGGGCGTTGATTCGCAGATTCCCTTAAGACCGCTGAAAGCACCGTTCCACTGAACCTCATGCTGTCCACAGTCGGTATTATCACCTGCAGTAAGAATGAATCTGACATTAGGATTTTCCCTGAGAACTTTCTTTATAAAGCCCTGAAAATATGAATAATCGGGTTTTTCAAAAGGATGCCCTCTCTGCTGGTCAGAAACACAGATAAACTTGAATTTTTCAAGCTTTTCGGGAGAAGTGGTGAATGAATATTCCTCACTTCTGTGTGATTCATCACCGCAGGTATAAAAATATCTTGTATCAGGTAAAAGTCCTGACAGATGAGCAGAAAAAATATGACTTTCATCAATATCACTGACAAAAGGATGATATGATGCATCACATCTGAGAATGTCATCACTACCCTCTGCATGATAAAGCACATAGCCGTTGTCAATGTCGGTGCAGGTGCGCCACGTAACAGCCATACAGCTTTCGGGATTACCGTTTATGCTCAGCATAATATGATCCGGATATACTCCGGATCCTCTTTCAGGTTTCTGCATATCATACACCTCAATTTTCTGAAATCACATATCTTCCATTCTGAAGGACAGTACGATTTCA
>JAFYUD010000173.1 GCA_017549665.1 Clostridia bacterium
ATGCTGAAACATCATCATTCTGTGACGGTGTTCAGGGCGCTGATGCATATGCTCTTGACATCGGACTCGGTAATGAGCAGACTCTTCTTAATCTTGTTGAGCATTACGAAAAGCTCGGTGAGTACGACACAGGTATTTTCGATACAGATCTTGTTACACGTATGCTGTTTGAGTATGATTACGGCGCACTTGCATTCAGACTCATGACAAGTGACGGTGAAATTTCATTTGCAAACATGAAGCGTACAGGTACAAATACTCTGTGGGAAAACTGGGATGGCTGTGACTCATTGTCACATCCCATGTTCGGTGCTGTCAGTGAGTATATATTCACATATATTCTCGGAATTCAGCAGACAGAGGATTCATGCGGCTGGAAAAAAGTCCGTATTGAGCCTGCAGATATTCCCGAAGCAGGAGATATTTCAGGCAGCATCATGACTCCCGAAGGCAGAATCAGTGTTTCGGTCAGCTATTGTGACGGTGTAAGAGCTGTCAGGTTCACTCTTCCCGAAACGGTAGAGTTGTGTGATTGATATTAAATTGTGAGGAATCAGAATGAGAAAAATGAAAGACTTTCAGATATTTACCTGTCCTTTCTGTTCATGTGAATTTTATGACAGTACAGCAAGAGACGGTAAAAAAGTGGGTGATCCTATGATTGAGTGTCCGCAGTGCGGACGCAAATCATACAGGTCAACTATTCTTGAGCCTGCGCTGATAAGTGCCGGCAGATATTTTGATATCCGTTTTTCTTCACGCTACGGCAATATGCGTATCGGACTGATTCTGATTTTTGCAGTATTCCTCTTTCTGATTCTTGTAAAGCGTGAGCTTCTTCTCGGTGTTCTGCTTGTAGGTATTGCAGTTGCACTTTATACTATTTACGAGCTTGTTAGAGTCGCACACAGAAATTCCTATCTCAATTCTTACGAATACGAACGGGAAATTGATAATTCAATGGAGCGGCTTTCTGACGAAGCTTACGCAAAAATGGTCATCGCCTCTCAGGGGATTGATGAAAAAAGTGTCTATTATTATGAGCTTTATAACAGTGACGATGATGGAAAGGATATGTTATTATGAAAAAATTTGCAGCAATAATTTTTACGGTTGTAATACTTATTATTTCCGTTTTTTGTCTGAATGCTTCAGCAATGGGTGAATTTGCAGTAGCAAGTGTTCATTTTGATGCAGTTGTGAATGCAGACGGCACTGTTGCTGTTACAGAAACCTGGGATATTGAGTATTCTGAAACAGGTGACGGCTTTATTCGAAGCATTGATCTTTATAACAGTAAAAACAGTAATAATATGGCGACAATCGAAAAGTTTGAGTCAATTGATGATGTTGCTGTTTCCATCAACGGGAAACCCGTTTCTTCAACAAAGACAGGTAATGATTCATTCCGCATCGGCACTTCATCTGACGGCAGAAGCTTCAATATTGAAATTGATTCTCCGTCTGCAGCTGAAACAAAGGAATATGTTGTTACATATACCCTCAGCGGTGCAGTGAAAAAGAATGGAAGCAATGCTGAATTTGCTTATGTTTTTCTGGGTGAATCTTTTGAATTTGTAAGCAATAACGTTTCAGCAACCGTTACTTTCCCTGACGGTACAACAACAGAAGATATCATCGTTGCTGATGATACTGCTCTTGTTGATAAAAATGCTGTTGATTTTGCCCCCGGCAGAGTTTACGATACGTTCAGAGTTGACGTGAAATGTTCTGCTGAAGTGTTTGACAGCAATTCACTTGTCAGATATTCTGCTTTTGCTGACGGTATGTCAAAAGCATGGAATATTTTTGTTGATATCTGTATCTGGGTGATTATTGGTGTTGCAGGCGTAGTTGTTGTGATTTTTGCTTTGTTCGGTGAAAAACTCAGAAGACATTCTCTTGAAAAGGCTGCAAAGAAGCAGATTGCTGACGGCTCTGCTGCGGATGTTACCGCTGTACCTGATGAAATTACTCCCTGTCAGGCATATAAAATGCTCAATCCTTACTCAAGAATTTCTCCCAGATCATCAACAAAGAAGGTCGTACCTCTTTTTGCAATGGCAATTCTTGAGTGTATTGAAAACGGATATATCGTAGAGTGTGATGACGGTCTTATGATCGGAACACCTGCCGGCAAGGTGCCTGCATACATTCAGAGTGTGCTCAATTTCCTTAAAACCTTCAGTGAGAAAAAGGATAACAGATATATCCTTGATAAATCATTTGAGGAAAACATAAAGACAGAGTGTCTTACAGCTTATGACAATGTCAGCAATTATCTTGCTACGTTCTATTCGCTGATTCCCGCTGCTGACGGCAAATTCTTCAGAACTCAGACAAATAAAGAGCTTTATAAAAAAGCTTATATTGTAAAAAAACATATAATCTCTTCCGGTAAAAAGGCTGATTTTGCTTTATGTATGAATAATGTGCTTGCAGGAAGAGCAACAAGAGATGAAGATGTGTCTGCCCTTCTTTTTGTTCTCGGAAATAAAGCGTTTACAGCTCCGTCAACAGGAATTGCAGCAGCTTTCAGCGGTGCATTACAGGCAATGTACAATATTTTTGTAAAATCAAAATAATGGCAGGGGAGGTAAAACCTCCCTTGTTTGTTACACAGAATAAGGTGATATTATGACAGGTAAAATAGTGGAGTGTGTGCCCAATATCAGTGAGGGCAGAAATGCGGAAATTGTGGCTGAGTGCGTCAGTGCTGTTGCTTCCGTTGAAAATGTAAAGGTGCTGAATTTTACGTCCGATTATGACCATAACAGGTCTGTAATTACGTTTATCGGCACGCCCGAGGGTGTTTCTGAGGCTGCTGTGCGTCTTAGCAAAAAAGCGGCTGAGCTTATTGACCTGACAAAGCATAGTGGTGAGCATCCGAGAATGGGTGCTGTTGATGTGTGTCCCTTTATACCTGTTAAAAATGTCTCTGCAGATGAAGTAGTTGAGCTTGCAAAAGCTACGGGCAAACGTATTTATGAGGAAGCAGGAGTACCTGTTTATCTTTATGAAAAAGCTGCAAGTGCATCTCACAGAGAAAATCTTGCCGATGTCAGGCGAGGACAGTTTGAAGGTCTTGAGGAAAAGACAAGCCTTCCTGAATGGCAGCCTGATTTCGGTTCGGGATATCATCCTACGGCAGGAATCACAATCGTCGGAGCAAGAGAGTTTCTTATTGCATTCAATATTGAGCTTGATACCGATGATGTTGAAATTGCGAAGAAAATTGCAAAGACTATCCGTTTTTCTTCAGGCGGATATCCTTGTGTCAAAGCATTGGGACTTATGCTTCATGAAACAGATACTGCTCAGGTATCAATTAATTTTACGGACTATAAGACAACATCTCTTTATACCGTTGTCGATAAGGTGCGTGAAGAAGCAAAAAAATACGGTACAGATGTGAAGTGTACCGAATTGATAGGCTTGTCACCTATGAAAGCGCTTATTGACAGTGCAGCACATTATCTTAAAATCAAGGATTTTGATTATGATAATCAGGTGTTTGAAAATCATCTTCTGTAAACAAAAAACGGAAACTCTTGTGTGAGCTTCCGTTTTATTTTTTTATTTATTTGCTGAGAAGAATGTCCTTCTGTCCGTCTTCTGTGTACATCTGAAGTTCGTTTATGCCGAATTTTTCCATAACTCTTGTCCAGCGGAGCACCATGTCTGTGTCATGATTTACGGGCACCCAGCCTGCCTTCAGATAGCTCTTGCATGCAGCAACTCTGTAATCGTCAGTTGTAAGAGTAGCCATTTCAACACCGTTATCAAAGAAGTGCTTTTCAGCAATTGCACACAGTGCATTTCCGAGACCTTTTCCTCTTTCAGTGTCAGCAACAGCAACCATATGTACAAGACCGAGACCTGTTGTAGGATATTTGCGTACAGCAGTGATTGTTGCAACGGGAACATTTTCTGCGTTTACAATAAAGAATGTATCCTTGAAAATGTCGATATCCTCCATGCAGTTTGTGAATGCAGAATTGTCAGCACCGTATCTTACAAGACCGTTGTTGCAGATTCTGATCCAGTGAGGAATATCCTCTTCGTTCTGATAATTTCTGATTGTGTAGCCTTCGGGAAGCTGAGGAATCTCTTTATCCTTGGGGAATACAAGAAGCTTGAGCTGCTTGCCCTGAGCCTGCGCACGGGGTTTCCATGTTTTCTTGTGACCGTCGTAAATTTCCTGAGGAATTTCAGGATTACCCTTTGAATATGAAGGAATAAGCATGTCTCCTGCGATTTTCGGATCTGTACAGGCAGTATCGTTTCTGTACTGCTCTCTTTCGTCCTTGTTTCTGAAGTCGGGGATAGCTACGGGGATACCGCCGTTGAGAATTGAACGGTAACCGAGAAGTCCGGGAAGGAACATGTCAAGAGCTTCGTAAACGTCAATGTAATCAGCTTCCGGATTGCCCTTGATAGCTTCGATTGCGTGATACATTGTGTAGAAGTCTGAATTACCGTGTCCGAATTCCTTTGCAATATCGTCAAATTCACCCTTGGGTTCATAGCATTTTACAGAGAAGTTGTCGGGATTATTAAGATAAAGTGTACCGAAATCGCCCTTCTTGGCATCTTCTCTTGCACTTTCCATTCTGCCGTCTGCACCATAAACTGTGTACCAGATAGAATCCTTTGAGCAGCCTACACCGTGAAGGCTCTTGATGATAGCACCGTTTTCAAGTGTGATAATTTCAACTGCAGCATTACCTGCTTTTGCACCCATTCTTGCCATTCTTGCATTGAAGGGCATTTCAAAGCCTGTAACTGAAACGGGACGGAGTCCTGTGATGTGGATAAGCGGACCGATTGAATGTGTGCAGTAGAATGTAGCATACATATTGTTTCTCCAGTGGCTTTCGTCACCGAATGTAATCATATCCCAGATGCTTTCGCAATTGTGCATGTACTCGCCTTCACCGTATTCGAATTCACCGACTGCGCCCTGCTGATAGAGCTTTTTCATTTCGTAAGTAGCGGGCATGTAACAGTAATTTTCAGCGTAAGCATAAATCTTGCCTGATTTTTCAACAGCCTCACACAGCTCAACAGCCTCTTTAAGAGTCTGGCAGGGAAGTACTTCACTGATAACATGAAGACCTTTTTCTAGACATTTGATAGCAAAGGGAGCATGCTCTGTTGCAAAGTTTGCAAGCACAACAGCGTCCATATCATGATTGAGAAATTCATCAAATGATGTGTAGTATGAAATAGAATCATCATTGAGCTTGTTTCTGATTCTGTCTATGTGAAATTCAGAATAATCGCAGATAGCAACAAGCTGTGCGTTTTCAGCCTTGTTTGCGTACTGAATCATTGACTGTCCTCTGCCTGCGCCGAGAACGCCGATTTTAATTTTGTTGTTCATAATATCCACTCCGTGAGAACTTATTTTAAGTACAATATAGCATAATAAAAACTTGTTTTCAAGATATAAATATTTTTATTTTTAATATATATTGTTGACCTTTTCTTCATTATGTGATAATATTAATCTGATTATATGCGAGGTGAATTGATTATGAATACAGATAATTACAGAGGCTCAGAAGCAAAAGTTATCGGCATGAGTGATACCGGTGAGAAAATTTCCGCTGCAGGCGGAAGAATTTCCACTCAGGAAGGCAATGTTTACGATATAATTGAAAAATCTCAGGATGCAGAGAAAAATGCGAAACTGATTGCAAAGGTTACACGCTCAGGTCACAATTCCACAATTGAACACACTACATTCAATATTGCATTCAAGGATGTTTCTGTTTTTGTTGAACAGTTTATGATTGAATTCAGACTTGCTTCCTTTACCGTAAAGTCAAGAAGATACGTAAATTTCGGTGACTGCGGATATTACGTTCCTTTCCTTAAAACAAAGGAGCTTGAGGACAAGTACAGTGAAGTAATGGATTACCTTTTCGGTGAGTATAATGCATTTGTCGAGGCAGGCATTCCCAAGGAGGATGCAAGATTCCTACTTCCTTACTGCCTGAGAAGTAATTTCTTCTGCACTATCAATGCAAGAGAGCTTCTTCACGTGCTTCGTTCAATGCTTTTCGGCAGAGGCAGTGCATTCAGAGAGCTTTATGACCTCGGTAATCAGATTTATCAGCAGATTGAGGCAATGGTGCCCGGTATATGTACTGATTTCTATAAGAGAAGACCCGAAGGCTCAGATAAAATTGCCCTTGGTTATATGTTCAATAATTATGAAGGTGATACTTCTTCATCAGAGGAAAAGGTGCAGCTTATTTCAGGCTCTGCAGATGCAGAAAAGAGTGTTGCACGTTCAGCTCTCATCTGGACAAGACAGTATGCGCCCGATACGGTTGAAAAGATTATTGAAGATGAAGGCAATGTTGATAAAATTATTGACTGCGTAACTGCATCACTTCGTCCCAGACCACTTGAAACAATCAACTATACATTCAGACTCAACGGTGTTTCACTTTCAACTATCACACATTTTGCAAGACACAGAATGCACGGACTTATGGTGCCATGTCTGACTCTTACTGACAGAACAAAGTATATTATTCCTGATACAGTCAAGGCTGATTCTGCACTTCTTGACAGATATAATGCAGCATTTGCAAAGATGAAGGAGCTTTATGATTTTCTTAAAGCTGAAGGTTGCAGTGAGGAAGAGACAGTATACTGTCAGATGAGCGGTAATACGCTTGATATCGTTTCTTCGATGAACGGCAGAGAGCTTCTTCTGTTTATGAAGCTGAGAACATGTACACGTGCTCAGTGGGAAATCAGGGATTATGCAATCGAAATGCTCAGACAGTTAAGACAGCAGGCTCCCGCAATTTTCTCAAAATACGGACCCAGCTGTTACGTTTCAAATTGTCCCGAGGGTGCATTGTCATGCGGCAGGGCAAAAGAAATGAAAGACTATTTCAAGACTCTTTGATATAATTATAGATAAAGAAAGGCAGATAATTATGAAAGACAGCGTCAAGCTTGAAAATGCAGCAATGCTTTACAAAGCAGTTCTGACACTTGAAAATGAAGAGGAATGTGCAGCATTTTTCAAGGATCTCTGCACTGATACAGAAATTTACTCAATGGCTCAGCGCTTTGTTGTTGCAAAGATGGTTACTGAAGGCAAAAAATACGAAGAAATTGAAGAGAAGACAGGTGCATCACCTGCTACAATCAGCAGAGTAAAGCGTTATATGACAAATTACGCTCAGTACGAGATTTTCAAAAGGATTGACTGAAAATGAGCTATTCCTCATTTGCGCAGGTCTATGACGCACTGACATTCAATGTGGGTTATAAAGACCGTGCTGATTATATCTGTGAACTGCTCAGACGCAACGGCTGTGAGAAGGGAATTCTTCTTGACCTTGCATGCGGCACAGGCTCATTGTCTGAGCTTATTGCTGAAAAGGGCTTTGATATGATTCTTGTGGATTCTTCACCTGAAATGCTGGGCTTTGCAAGGGAGAGGCTCCCCGGATCGCTTGTTCTTTGTCAGGATATGACTGAGCTTGACCTTTACGGCACTATCAATGCTGCTGTGTGTTCACTTGACGGTATTAATCACCTTCTTAAGCCTGTGGATGTTAAAAAGACATTTGCAGGTGTATCCCTTTTTTCGGAAAAGGGTGGAGTTTTCGTATTTGATATAAATACTCCTTATAAGCATGAAAATATTCTCGGTAATAACACCTTCATTTATGAAAAGGATGATGTTTACCTTGTCTGGCAGAATTCGTACCGGAGAAAAAGCCGTACGGTCGATATAAATCTTGATATATTCACAAAAGAAAACGGTGTTTATAACAGAAATTCCGAAAGCTTTTCCGAAAGGGCTTATAATATTGATGATATATGTGCATGGCTTGAAGAAGCAGGCTTTTCTGTTACGGGTGTGTATGATGATATGACATTTGATGCTCCCGGTGACGAATCACAGCGTGTATATATATCAGCTGTAAAACTTTGAAAACAGAGGTAAAATATAAATGGGTAAACTTGTAAGATGTATTTCTGAAGACGGTACACTACTTATAATGGCATGTGATACTACCGATATTGTCAGAGATGCTTATGAAATCCACAAAACATCCAATGTGTGTACTGCAGCATTGGGAAGACTTCTTACAGCTTCCGCAATGATGGGCAGCATGCTCAAGGGTAAGAATGATACTCTCACTCTCAGAATCAACGGCGGCGGTCCCGCAGGGTCTGTGCTTGCAGTTTCTGACAGTGCATGTCATGTGAAAGGTTATGTGGTTGACGGTAATGTCGATCTTCCCCTTAACAGCAAGGGCAAGCTTGACGTAGGCGGTGCTGTTG
>JAFYUD010000012.1 GCA_017549665.1 Clostridia bacterium
AGGTATGAGAGCAAACAATGTTTTAGGTATTCTTTATACAGACGCATACAGTGATTGCATCAGCGATCTTACAGCGCTGAGAACAATGGGCTCTGTTCCTTACGGCGGCAGATACCGTTTTATCGACTTTACTCTTTCAAATATGGTTAACTGCGGAATTTCAAAGGTTGGTGTAATTGCAAAGAGCAATTACCGTTCACTTATGGATCACCTCGGCACAGGTAAGTCATGGGATCTTTCAAGAAAGAATTCAGGTCTGTTCATTCTTCCTCCCTTCAATCTCGGTAAGGGTGCATATTCAAACCGTCTTGAGGCTCTTGAAAATTCAATGGACTTCATCCAGGCATCAAAAGAAGAATATGTTCTTCTCTGTGATACAAACGTAATCTGCAATATGGATTTCGGCAATCTTATTGATTTTCATGCAAAGAAGAATGCAGATATCACAATCTGCTGTAAAGAGGGTAAGTACCCCATGCTTGGCAATATCATGCATCTTGCAGTTGATGGTGATGATAAGGTCACATCTGTTGCAGTGCCTCCCGTTGCTGAAGAGGGCGAAGGTCTTTACGGTGTGAATTACATCATCATGAGAAAGTCACTTCTTGAGAGACTTGTCAATCAGGCTGCAGCAGGTGACTGTGATGTATTTGAAAAAGAAGTCATCATGAAGAATGTTGACAAACTCAACATCTACGGTTATAAAATTGACAATTTCTGCTCAGTTATTGACAGTGTGCAGACATACTATGATACAAGCATGGCACTTCTTGACCCTGCAAACAGAGAGGATATTTTCGACCGTTTAAATCCCGTTTATACAAAGGTCAATGACGATATGCCTTCCGTATACGGTATCGGCTCAAATGCAAAGAATTCAATCGTTGCTGACGGCTGTAAGATAGAAGGTGAGGTTGAAAATTGTATTCTCTTCAGAGGTGTGCAGGTTGCAAAGGGTGCAGTTGTAAAGAATTCTGTCATCATGCAGTCCTGCTTCATCGGTGAGGATGCAAATCTTAACTGTGTAATTATGGATAAGCACGGTGTCATCAGACCCAGAAAGTCCATTTCAGGTGATACAACTTACCCCATTTATATCGGAAAAGATATCACAATTTAATTGACATTGTAAATTATATGGTATATAATTAACGGTATAATAATTATGCCGTGAGACGGAATGCCCACATTCTGTCTTAAAAACAAATTATAAAAAACAGCGGCGGGATGTGGGTATCCCGCCATTATTTTTTTGTGTGGGAGGTAATCGGAATGGCAGCAAAAAAAGGCGGTCTCGGCAGAGGTTTTGACGCTCTGTTTGTTGATAATTCCGCCGAAGAATTATCAGAAGAAAAAGGTGTCGTAACATTACGAATTAACGATATTGAGCCGAATAAGAATCAGCCCCGACAGATTTTTGATGACGATGCATTGTCAGAGCTTGCAGACAGTATCCGTGAGCACGGTGTGCTTCAGCCGCTTATTGTCAGACCTGTGCTCGACGGCAGTTATCAGCTTGTGGCAGGTGAAAGACGCTGGAGAGCTTCAAGACTCGCAGGCCTTACAGAAGTACCCGTAATCGTCAGAGCGCTTACTGATTCTGAAGTTGCCATAATTGCTCTTATCGAAAATCTTCAGAGAGAAGACCTTAATCCTATTGAAGAAGCTGAGGGTATCAGCCGTCTTATTCAGGAGCATGGCTTCACTCAGGAGCAGGCGGCGGATAAGCTGGGTAAATCCCGCTCGGCACTTACAAATACATTAAGACTTATGAAGCTTCCCGAAAAGGTAAGAGGACTTGTAAGTGATGAATTTCTTTCAGCAGGTCATGCAAGAGCACTGCTTGGTCTTGAGGATGCGGCACTTATCGAGGAAACTGCAGAGGAAGTCGTTGCACGTAAGCTTTCCGTAAGAGAAACTGAAAAGCTTGTAAAGCAGCTTAATTCATATAAAGAGGACAAGCCTAAAAAGGTAAAGAAGCGTGACACATATTTTGATGAGGTTGAGCTGTCACTTTCAAATGTTCTGGGCAGAAAAGTCGTTGTTAAGGATTCAGGTAAAGGCGGAAAGCTTGAGTTTGAATTCTTTGATAAGGAAGACCTTACTAAATTAGCAAAGTTGTTTGAGGAATAAAGGAGATATACCGTAATGATTGATATTAAATTTTTAAGAGAAAATCCTGACGTTGTCAGAGAGAACATCAAGAAAAAGTTTCAGGACAAGAAGCTTCCCCTTGTTGATGAAGTAATCGAGCTTGACAAGGAGTACAGAGCAAACAAGACTGAGGCTGATAATCTCAGAGCATCAAGAAACAAGGTTTCAAAGCAGATCGGCGCTCTTATGGCTCAGGGCAAGAAGGATGAGGCAGAGGAAGCAAAGAAGACAGTAGCTCTTCAGGCTCAGCAGCTTGCAGACTGTGAAGCAAAGGAAGTCGAGCTTTCTGAAAAAATCAAGCAGATAATGATGGTTATTCCCAACATTATCGATCCCAGTGTACCCGTAGGTAAGGATGATTCCGAAAATGTTGAGGTTCAGAAGTACGGTGAGCCCGTAACTCCCGACTTTGAAGTTCCTTATCACACAGATATCATGGAGCGTTTCGACGGTATTGACCTTGATTCAGCAAGACGTGTTGCAGGTAACGGTTTCTACTACCTTATGGGTGATATCGCAAGACTTCACTCTTCAGTTATCTCTTATGCAAGAGATTTCATGATTGACAGAGGCTTCACTTATGTAATTCCTCCTTTTATGATCCGTTCAGATGTTGTTACAGGTGTTATGAGCTTCGCAGAAATGGAAGCTATGATGTACAAAATCGAGGGTGAAGACCTTTACCTTATCGGTACAAGTGAGCATTCAATGATCGGTAAGTTCATTGATCAGATGATTCCCGAAGAGCAGCTTCCCCAGACTCTTACAAGCTACTCACCCTGCTTCCGTAAGGAAAAGGGCGCTCACGGTATTGAGGAAAGAGGCGTTTACAGAATCCATCAGTTTGAAAAGCAGGAAATGGTCGTTGTATGTAAGCCCGAGGAAAGCCCCGTATGGTTTGAAAGACTCTGGCAGAATACAGTTGATCTTTTTCGTTCACTTGATATTCCCGTTCGTACTCTTGAATGCTGCTCAGGCGACCTTGCAGATCTTAAGGTCAAGTCAATCGACGTTGAAGCATGGTCACCCAGACAGCAGAAGTATTTTGAGGTCGGCTCATGCTCAAACCTCGGTGATGCTCAGGCAAGAAGACTTTCAATCAGAGTCAAGGGCAAGGATTCAAAGTATCTTGCTCACACTCTCAACAATACTGTTGTTGCGCCTCCCAGAATGCTTATCGCATTCCTTGAGAATAATCTCAATGCAGACGGCAGCATCAATATTCCCGTTGCGCTCAGACCTTACATGGGTGGAAAGGAAAAGCTCATTCCTACAAAATAAATTTTTACGGGGCTGAATATTCAGTCCCGTTTTTCATTGACAATAGTGAAAATAAGGTTATAATATAATATGCAATAAATGATAATTACACGGAGGTTTATATAATGAGTGAATGTACACATGATTGCAGCTCTTGCGGTGAGAATTGTTCAAAGCGCAGTGCAATACAGAAAGAAAAGCTTCATGAGCTCAGCTCAGTAAAAAAAGTAATTGGCGTTGTCAGTGGTAAGGGCGGTGTAGGTAAATCCCTCGTTACTTCAATGATGGCAGTAAATATGCAGAGAAGAGGCTTCAAGGCAGCAGTTCTTGATGCTGATATCACAGGTCCTTCAATTCCTCAGTCTTTCGGTATTCATGAAAGAGCAGGCGGAACCGAAACAGAGCTTTTCCCTGCTGTAACAAAGACAGGTATTGACATCATGTCACTTAATCTTCTCGTTGAGAATGAGACAGACCCCGTTGTATGGAGAGGTCCCGTCATCGCAGGTGTTGTAAAGCAGTTCTGGTCAGATGTTGTCTGGAAGGATGTTGACTACATGTTTGTTGATATGCCTCCCGGTACAGGTGACGTGCCCCTTACAGTATTCCAGAGTCTTCCCGTTGACGGAATTATCATCGTAACATCTCCTCAGGATCTTGTTTCAATGATCGTTACAAAGGCTGTCAATATGGCAAAGATGATGAATATCCCCGTTCTCGGTATTGTTGAGAATATGGCATATTTTGAGTGCTCAGAGTGCGGAAAGAAGCACTTTATCTTCGGTGAAAGCAATCTTGAAAGAATTGCAGCGGCAAACAATATTCCTCAGATTGCAAGAATTCCCATCGACCCTGACTTTGCAGCTCAGGTTGATAAGGGTCTTATCGAGCTTTATGAAGGCGACTGGCTTGAAAAAATGGCTGATGCCGTGGAGAGTGTATAATGAGTAAGCGTGAAGAGGCAATTGCACTTTTTGAAAAGGGATACAATTGCAGTCAGGCTGTATCAGGTGCATTCTGTGATGAAACAAAAATTGATTTTGACACGATGATGCGCATTGCCTCTGCTTTCGGCGGCGGAATGGGCAGACTCAGGGAGGTCTGCGGTGCAGTCAGCGGTATGTTTATGGTTGCAGGTCTTCTTTTCGGTTACGGAAGTCCCGAGGAGATTCAGGCAAAAAAAGAGCTTTATGCTAAGGTGCAGACTCTTGCATTCAGCTTTAAGGATGCAAACGGAAGCTATGTCTGCCGTGAGCTTTTAGGTCTTGATATCAAGGGTGCGGACAAGCCCGACCCCGAAAAGCGTACAAATGAATATTATCAGAAGCGTCCCTGCAAGGAGCTTGTGGGTGATGCGGCAGAGATTCTTGAAAAATATCTTGCTGAAAGGAAATAAATTATGGCAACAGTTAAGCTTACGATGGAAAATTTTGAAGCAGAGGTTGTAAATTCCGATAAAAAAGTCCTTATAGATTTCTGGGCGTCATGGTGCGGCCCCTGCATGATGGTTTCTCCCATTATTGACGAAATCTCAGAGGAAAGAGCAGATATCAAGGTCTGCAAGGTAAATGTTGACGAAGAGCCGGGACTTGCTCAGGCATTCGGTATTTCAAGCATTCCCGCATTATTTGTAATGGAGGGTGGCAAGGCTGTAAACAGTATGGTCGGTGCAGCTCCCAAGGCAACAATTCTGGAGATGCTCAAATGATTCTGTTTGTTGAGTATCCGAAATGCACAACCTGTCAGAAGGCAAAGAAATGGCTTGTTGACAACGGTGTTGAATTTATTGACAGACACATAAAAGAAGAAAAACCCACTTATGATGAGCTTAAGGAGTGGCACGCAAAAAGCGGTCTGCCTCTTAAAAAGTTCTTCAACACAAGCGGTCTTCTTTATAAATCAATGGAGCTTAAGGATAAGCTTCCTCTTATGAGTGATGATGAAATGCTCACTCTTCTTGCAACTGACGGTATGCTTGTAAAGCGTCCGATAATTGTAGGTGATGACATTATTCTTGTTGGATTCAGACCTCAGGAGTGGGAAAAACTGATATGACAATCGGACAGATATTTCTTTTTTCGTTCAATGCGGTAATGCCCATTGTTCTGCTTATCCTTCTTGGATATTTGCTGAAAAGAATAAAGCTGTTCAATGATTATTTCGTCTCCACGGCAAATAAATTTGTCTTCAATGTTGCTTTGCCCGTGCTGTTGTTTTTTAATGTGTACAACATCAGGGATTTCAGTGAAATTGAGTGGAGTACGGTAGTTTTTGCAGTTACAGTCATCCTGCTGCTTTTTGCGGCGGGATTGATTTATTGTATGTTTTTTGTCAAAGACAGCAGGCAGAAGGGCGTTGTGTGGCAGAGCTTCTTCCGTTCAAATTTTGCAATAATCGGTCTGCCTCTTGCTGAAGCAATCGGAGGCACTCAGGGTGTTGTTACTGCGAGTATTCTTTCGGCTTTTTCAATTCCGTTGTTCAATGCGCTTGCGGTTGTTGCCCTGTCAGTTTTTACAGGTGATAAAAACAGAATCAGTGTAAAGGATATTCTCATCAAAGTGGTGAAGAATCCTCTTATAAGAGGTGTCTTCCTCGGTTTTGTCGTGCTGGGTATACGGCATTTTATTCCTTGTGACGAATCAGGCACTGCTGTGTTTACAGTAAAGAACAATCTTCCCTTTATTTATGAATTTATTGAAATGCTTGCAGGAATAGCATCGCCCCTTGCACTTGTGGTGCTTGGCGGTCAGTTCAGATTTGATGCTGTGAAAAGCCTGAAAAAACAGATTTCGGCAGGTGTGACCGTCCGTATTATATTTGCTCCCGTTACGGGAATTCTTCTTGCTGTGGCTGCATCATCATGTTTTTCATATTTTGATTTTGCACCGGCGCATTATGCTTCGTTTGTGGCACTTTTCGGCTCGCCCGTGGCGGTGTCGAGTGCAATTATGGCTGACCAGATGGGCAATGACGGACAGCTTGCAAATCAGATTCTCGTCTGGACAAGTATATTTTCTGTACTTACGGTGTTTGCACTTGTTACGGTACTTAAATATCTGTCATTAATCTGACAAAATTATCGTTTTTATTCTCAAAACAGACAAAATAGTTATTGCATTAAAAATACACATGTGATACACTAATCAGTAAGGAGGATTCAGTACCATGAAAAACAGATTTCTTAAAATTATTATTGCCGTTGCACTCTGTTTTATAATGAGTGTGACTGTATTTGCCGCAATGGCAGGCGATGTAGACGGAAACGGAAAAATCACTGCGTCTGATGCACGTAGGGTGTTGAGACATTCAGCAAGCATCGAGCTTCTCAGTGAGGATGGTGCAAAGGCTGCCGATGTTGACGGAAACGGAAAAATCACTGCTTCCGATGCAAGAAAAATTATGCGTGAGTCTGCAGGACTTACAAAGAATTATCAGGCAGTTCAGGTAAGCGGAAAGCTTGTTGAGGACGGAGTTCTCAATGTCGCAATCTGCGTAAGCGGTGTTCCCTTTGCTTATGAGGAAAACGGTGAGCTTAAGGGTGCTGCAGTTGATATGGCAAAGAAGGCTGCTTCATATTATGACCTTGAGCTTAAGCTTCAGCCCATGACATCTGACGAGGCTGCTGCAAGTCTTAAAAATAATAAGTGCGATCTTGCATTTATTGCAGTTGACTGCTACGGCGGAAAGACTCCCGACGGTCTTGTGACTTATCAGTATGCTCAGGATATTCAGAATGTATATGTAAAGGCAGGCGGTAATGCTCCTGCTGTCAGTGCAATTATGGCTGATACATCAAAGACAATCGGTATTATCAAAGGCTCATTTGCAGATGCTGTTATCACAAAGGCTGTTGCAGACGGCAGCTGTGTTTGTGAAATCAAGCGTTATGTCCGTGTGGGAGATGCAATGACTGCTCTCGGTCATAATTCTATGGATGCATTCATCGGTTATTCATACGCATCATATAAGGATATTACAATCAGTGAGAATCTTGCAAGTGATAATCTTCTGATGGCTGCTTCAGCAGAGAAGAAGGAGCTTTTTGACGTTTTCAGAAAGCCTCTGAGTGATAAAGTCATCAGTGGTATAGTTGACAAGTATGCACCTGCAAAGGCTGAAAGCAGCATGACAATGGAAGCAGAAATTCTTATTCTTCCTGAAGGTGCAACTTCAATTATGAAGATTGACATTGATTCATACTACGGTCACGCAAACTACTCAATCTGTCCTAAGATTGTTTCTTCAACAGTGCCTGCAGAGATTGTTGCAAAGGTAATCAATGATTACGAATGTGATTTCTATCTTGTGGTTTCAGCACCCCGTAATGTAAAGACAGGAAAAGTAGTGCTTGCACTTGAGAATG
>JAFYUD010000174.1 GCA_017549665.1 Clostridia bacterium
CTGTATATTTGCCACTGTTGGATAGTTCAAAAAAATTTTTACAATTAAAGAAAGTGTATAGATATAAATTAAAAAAGATATCAGATATGACAGATAAAGAGATTATCACTGCGTGTCATCATTTTGTAGAGGATAATAATCTTAATGATGAGTGGAATGAGTTCAGAGATAAAAATGAATAAATAATATCACGCTGTTTTTACGTGTATAATTTTTGACAAAAACAAGTTGTAAGCACAAAAATCGACGAATTTCGACAAGAAGTTCGTCGATTTTACTTTTTACTTCTTCACTATTCACTCTTCACTAACATTTGGGTCGATTTTTGGAAAGTAATAAGTAATAGGTAAGAAGTAAGAAGTTTTTTTGCAAGGCTTTGCCTTGCATTTTTTATTTTGAAGTGATATAGTTATACTGATAAAGGCGGTGATAATATGAAGATTAAAAGAAAAACTTTGTTGGTTTCTATATTCATATTTGTGTTAGTATGTAATCCGATAGTGGCAAATGCTATAAATACAGGTTTTTTAACCAACGAATTACCTGAAGAAGAACAAATTTCTTTTGTTCAAAATATAGACTTGTGTCTGATTGAATCGGAACCGTCAAAAAATGCAGTTGTGTGTTTTGATGTTAATGAAAACCAAATGATTGCAGTCGGGCAAAAATCGTCAGACAGAAAAACAATATGTATTTATTCGAGTGACGGAACTTTTCAATATGGTTATACATTTAATTGCAGCGGTGATTTTGGTGTTGAATGGGATAAAGATAATCTGAATATTTATTTTGTTCGCAGCGATGTGGTTATTTCAGTTTCTCCGAACGGAGAAATATTGGATGTTCTTGAAGTCACGAACTCAATTGAAAACAATTCTTATGTTAATCATTTTATGCATACTACTAAAAAAACTATTGGTGATGCAACATATCTTATCAGAAATAATATGGGGATTTTCAACTGGGTTGCTACTTCATATTCACAGATAGTTGTTATAGATTCTGTCGGTGCTGAAAATATAATTTATGATGTGAATTCTGTACAACTTTTGAGTACTATATTGAGCATTATCTTTGTTTTTGCTATTGTTATTGTTGCTGTTACCATTATTTTACGACCGATTATTAAATCAATGCGTATAAATAAAAATAAATCTGATGCTTGTTAATAGCCTTTTGTTCTAAAATGAGACGTACTGCCAAAAAAATCCTGAATGCGACAGCGTTCAGGATTTTTACTTATTACCTGTTATTTCTTCACTCTTACCTAAATTTGCATTCAGGATTTTTTGGAAAGTAATAAGTAATAGGTAAGAAGTAATAAGTTTTTTTGCAAGGCTCCGCCTTGATTGTCGCCCTTCGGGCAAACGGATTGACTTTTAAATTATATTGTTATACAATGAATTCGAGGTGATAATATGAATAAGACTTCTTATTATAAGCATTTTATTTTCAATATAATATTTTCTCTTTTGTATATATTGCCATTTGGCTTTTTACCTTTATATGATTATTTTGTAAGTATTGGTAAGCCAATCGCAGATTCAATATTTGATATATTTTTGAGTGTTTTATTCTTGCTGTTTTTTGTTGGTACTCCGATAATAGTTATCATAAACATAATTTCTTTGTGTTATAATATTGGTATTTCTATTAAAGGAAAAGAATTCAAAACACAATGTATTATTTTAACTGTAATTAACTTGCTGTTAACATTATTTATAGTTCTTGTTGCCTATCTGTTTGCTGACAGAGCTTGGTAATTTTTTAATAAAATTTGACAAATGATATACTTCAGCAAAATATAAAAAGTTTTAGCTTATATTTTGCAGTCCGGAGAGGTAAAAAATGAAACCGAATATTATATTTTATTTTTCAGATCAACAGCGTTGGGATACTCTTACAGAAGAACTTATGCCGAATGTATGGGGGTTAGGCGAAGAAGGGATGCTTTTTGAGAATTCTTTTACCTGTCAACCTGTTTGCGGTCCTGCTCGTGCGTGCTTGCAGACAGGTCAATATGCTACGGAAAACCGTTGCTTCTGGAACGGAATTCCGTTGCCCGATGATACAAAAACAATGGCAGATTATTTTAACGAAAACGGCTATGATACTGCTTATATAGGCAAATGGCATCTTGCATCTGACCGTGCGCCATACAAGGGTTTGCATTGTGAAAAAACAGCCGTCCCGCAGAATAAACAAGGTGGTTATAAATATTGGCGTGCTGCAGACGTTCTTGAATTTACATCTCACGGATATGACGGGTATGTTTTTGATGAAAACGGAAATCAGATTGATTTTAAAGGTTACAGATCAGACTGCATCAATGATTTTGCTGTTGAATACATAAATAATCATAACACTGAAAAACCGTTTTTTATGTTTATATCTCAGCTTGAACCTCATCATCAGAATGACAGAAAGCATTTTGAAGGTCCGAAAGAAACGGTTGAGAAATATCGGGATTATCCTATCCCCGAAGATCTGGCTTTCCTTGAGGGGGATTACAGGGAAGAATATCCGGATTATGTCGCTGCAATAAACCGACTTGATGAAAATGTAGGTCAACTCGTTTCGGCACTTAAAGAGAAAAATCTCTATGACAATACCGTTATAATTTATACCAGTGACCACGGTTGTCATTTTAAAACAAGGAATTTTGAATACAAGCGAAGCTGTCATGATTCAAGCATTCATACACCGCTTGTTTTCGGCGGCGGAGCCGTAGAAAAGCAAAAAGCCGTGGACTGTCTTGCAAGTCTTATTGATTTGCCGCCGACAATTCTGGATTTTGCAGATATCCCGATACCTGAATCATACTCAGGAAACATTTTACCTGTGAAAAGAAAAGATGTTCCTGAAAGAGATTGTGTTTTCGTTCAGATAAGCGAGTCCCATATCGGCAGAGCAGTAAGGACAAAGGATTGGAAATATTCTGCAAAAGCAATCGGTTCAGGTTGGCACAAGCCGAATGCGGTGCATTATTTTGATGATTTCTTATATGATCTGAAAAATGACCCTTGCGAGAAAAACAATCTTGTGAACAATAAAAAATACAATGATACTCTTTTGTACATGAGAGAATTGCTTTCACGGGAAATGGTAAATGCAGGTGAGAAAAAACCGATTTTTCACAAGCCATCGAAAATTAAAAAATATTAACAAAAAGCGGTTACGGATATCTGAACATTCCGTAACCGTATTTTTTATTTTTTATTTGCAATTTTTTCTACTTTTTTGTTATCAAGTGCAATGTGCAAGCCTTCCCAGTGGAACACACGGCGTTTGAACCAGACAGAAGAGGCGTGTTTGTAAAAGAATGACGGACAAGCTTTATTCATAGGTGCATAGCCTATTTTATGTGCATCTAAGAGTTTATAGTAAGTCTCTGCCTTGTCTGTGAAAGTTGAAAATGTTGATTTTCCTTTGGGAGACCATGACTTTTCTGAAACAGCACCCAATCTCGGGAAGGTAAGGAACTCCAGCCGTTTCATATCGGGTACATACTCTGTCCACATACTGGCTTCAATACCCAGTGTATCAGAATCGTTATCCGTTAATGCTCCGCTGTCATCACAAACATCCTTTAATGAATTCCATCCGTACGGGAAGTCAAGATAATAGGGCTTGTTTTTTGCATTGATAAGCTTTCTGCCTCGTTGAAGCTCGGACTTGATTGCCGATTCAGTGGTTTCGGCTTTGTAAACAGTCCAGGCAATATCAGCATCCAAGGCTTCTGTGCTACCTTTTGTGTCATTTCCCCACATTATTGAAGAATATCCTTTGGATTGAAGATACTTATCTATTTTTGACATAAAGAACATCTGAAGGTCGTCTTCATCATGAAGTCCGTTTTCTTTGATTGCTTTCTGACAATTCGGGCAGATTTTCCAACGCTCTTTGAATGCCTCATCGCCACCAATGTGAATTATCTTGTCAGGGAAAAGCTCCATAATTTCATCAAGTACATCATAAACGAACTGATAAGTTGTTTCCTTGCCGGCGCAAAGGATATCCCTTTTTACGCCCCAATGAGTTGCAACCTCTAAATCTCGTTCAAAACAGGCAAGATGCGGATAACATGCAATTGAAGAAACATTATGACCGGGAACATCGAATTCAGGAATAACCCTGATATGCTTTTCGTGACAGTAAGCAACAATTTCTTTGATTTCCTCCTGAGTGTAGAAACCGCCGTGAGGCTTATGATTGAAATTTGTATGACTGCGTTTTGAACCTTTCTGAGTCAGCAACGGATATTTTCTGATTTCAATTCTCCACCCCTGGTCTTCCGTAAGATGCCAGTGAAGAACATTGAATTTGTGAAGCGCAAGAAAATCAACCACTCGCTTAACATCTTCCACGCTGTAAAAATATCTTCCGCAATCGAGCAAATATCCTCTGTATGAGAAACGAGGACTATCTTCAATTTCAAAAGCAGGGATTTCGTCACCTGATTGTAAAAAAATCTGTTTCAATGTCTGCATTGCATAAAAAATGCCGGTATCGTTTCTGGCTGTTACGGTTATAGTACCATCTGCACAAAGAATAGCATAGCCCTCTTCATTTTCAAAACAATCGTCAGTTTTTAAAATGATATTTTCTTTACCGTTACGGCAAACAGAAATATTCTTATTAAGCGCCATTTTTACGAAATTGATTAATTCGCAGGCTGCAGCCATATCACTTATAGTAGCATCATAAAATGAAAAACCTTTTTTACCGTTCAGTGGTTTAATGCTTGTCGGTTGCGGTATGATTTTGAA
>JAFYUD010000175.1 GCA_017549665.1 Clostridia bacterium
GCAGGCGATCAACGGAGACAGGTCTTGTTTTTAAGCTTTTTACGGCTTCCGAGATCCTTATCCTTACGGTCAAAATCGGTAACTCCCATGCTTTCTGTTTTCTGTGAGCTGTCTGCAATCTCATCAAGAGTGCTGTCAGTCCAGGGAATAACGCTCCATTCAGCATCCCTTACTCTGCCGCCTTCGTTGCCTATCCATCGTACGTCAGGACCGCAGATTGTAATAACTGCATTGGGCTGAAGCTCTCTGATAACAGAATAATATCTGTCCCAGTCATAAACCTGTTTTTTGCCGTTTGCACCTTCACCGCATGCACCGTCGAACCATAAGCAGAAAAGCTCACCGTACTTTGTACAGATTTCTGTAAGCTGATTTATAAAAAAGTCATTATATTCGTCAGTGCCGTATTTCTTTTCGTGCCTGTCCCAGGGAGAAAGATAAAGACCTAACTTCAGACCGTATTTTTTACAGCTTTCACTCAGTTCTTTTACTATATCCTTGCCGTAAGGACTCTTCATTACAGAATGGTCTGTGTATGCAGAGTCAAAAAGACAGAAGCCGTCGTGATGCTTTGCTGTGAAAATAATACCCTTTGATCCGCTGTCCTTCAATACACGACACCACTGGTCGGTATCAAGTGCAGTGGGATTGAATATGCTTTCGTCTTCTGTGCCGTCACCCCATTCACGGTTCGTGAATGTGTTTACACCGAAATGGATGAAATTGTAATATTTCATTTCATTCCATGCAAGCTGTCTGGGGGAGGGACGGACAGAAAGATAGCGTTTTACTTCTTCGTCCATTACCGGTACACCGTTGTTGTCAATGCACCATGCATGTCTGATTTTTCTCATAATATAACCTCGTGCTTATTTTTCTAAAAATTCAGTTATCCTTTTTATGTTATTCACTCCGTCACGATAGCCGTTTTCGTAAAGCCTGTTTACAATTTCAACGTCTTTTGAAAGTGTGGTTGCCCCCTGAATCTCTTCGGGGGAGAAAATGATAGCTTTTCCTTCATTTTCATATTCCTTCATGCAGCGGATATGATAGTTGTAAATTACGCTTCTGTCATCAATTGCAAATGCAACCTCTTCGTAATCTCTCAGGAATGTATTATCAAGCAGGCTGGAGCCGGGGAGCTTTCTGCGCTTGTGATCAGCAGGTGCGGAAAGCACAACGATAACCTTATCACATCCGTCAGCAAATGCACGTCTGAATGGAATCGGCTCTGCAATGCCGCCGTCGTAATATTCCTTACCGTCAATTACTATTGGCTTGCTTGCAAGGGGAATACAGCATGAAGCACTGACTATGTTAAGAATCCTGTCACGGTCAGTCATTTCGCTTCTGTCGAAATAAACTGTCTTACCTGTTTCAGCATCAGTTGCCGCAACAACAAACGGTGCAGGGCAGTTAAAGAAATTCTGAAAATTAAAAGGATTTCTTCCGTCTGTATCAGAATAATAATCAGCTGCAACTTTTGAATAATTCATGTATGCACCTGTGTGTCTGAGATTCTGAATGCTCAGATATTCGTCCCCTTTTGCGCTTTCACGGTACATATCAATATTTCTGCCCTTTTCGCCTGCTATGTATGACAGAAGATTCATACTTCCTGCTGAAACTCCCAGATAGTAGTCGAATACTATACCTTTTTCCATAAAATAATCATAAAGACCGGCGGAATAGGCACACTTCATGCCGCCGCCTACGTCAATAAGACCGGTCATAATAAATTACTCCTTCGCAGTGCAATATTGTCTGAAAAAACAAATAAAGAACAAGTTCGAAAATACGAAATCGTTCTTTATTGCATGATTTATTAGTAAAATTCTGCGCCTCTGAGGTATCTCCATGCTGCTACATACTTTATAGCTGCTCTGGGGATATGGGTGCTTATATCAAAATAGTGCTTGTCGTCAACAACAATGAATGAGTCCCAGGCTGCAACCCAGACACGAGTGATGTTTTTGATAAACATTTCAACTTCTTTGCCGTCATCAAGAGTGATGACAAATCTGTCCTTGTAAAGCTTTACACTTGCATTGTCAGCAACGGGGATTTTCTTGTCTTCCTGAATTTCTCTGACAATCTGTCCCTTATCTTCAAAGATAAGCTCTCCGTCACCCTTTGAAAGTACATGAGCCTTCCAGATTTCTCGCTGCCATTTGTCCCAGTCAAGAACGTTGTCGAAAACGACTTCGTTGTCATCTGAATGGAAGAAAGCATCTGTGCCGTAATTTACGTTGTAGCCGCATGCATCACATTTGAAATTATCACCTTTTGAGTGGAGATTTCCCATTGATTTACAATGAGGGCAGACAAACAGAATACGCTCAAGGTATTCAGCAAGGTCTTCACCTGTGTATGTCTTGGGATTCTTTCTCTGCTCTTCAAATGCGTTTACATATGTATCACGTCTGATGATTTCGTTGACCTCATCAACAGACATCTTTGCGATTTCTTCGGGAGAGTATTCGTTTACAACTCTGCCGTGTACGGGGCCGACCTTTGTCTTCTTTGTCCATCTGGAGCTTCTGAGATAGCCGCCTGTAAGACGGTATGTGATAAGAGCTACGCCTGAATCCTTGACCATTTTACCGGTGTTGGGAGAGATGTAGCCTGTTTCACCGTTGAAGCTTGTGCTGCCCTCAGCAAAGATGCCGACGGGAATATCAGCCTTGACAGTGTCGAGAATATCGTTGATAAGCACCTCGGGAGGATTGCTTCTTCTCTTGACGATAACACCGCCGAGATTCTTGATAACCCAGCCGAGAAGACCTGAACGTGTTACGTGGTCACTTGCTACAAAACGGATATATGAATTGTTGAAGCCGCACATGATAATACCGGGGTCAAGGGCATCAGTGTGGTTTGAAATAACAATATAAGTATCGTGCTTGGGTGTGTAATAATCTGTAGTGATATTGAGC
>JAFYUD010000176.1 GCA_017549665.1 Clostridia bacterium
GAGACATTCGTGTGCTGTTCTGCTTGATATTTAAGGTTTCTGCAATTACTCTGTCATGCAGACACATAGAATATTTCATTATAATCAGTGATTTGTCACGCTCGCCAAGCTCCATGAACGCTTCTTTTATCGTCTGATAATCAAATTTTCTTTCGACTTCTTCCTCGATATTTGTATCGGATGTAAGAGTGTAATCTTCACTCAGATCATGAACACCTGTGGGAATAATTCTTGACTCACGTTTGAGATGATTCTTGACAATATTGCTTATACAGACAGAAATATATGCCCTGATTTTCTCTTCCGGTAAAGCTTTCACGCTGTCGAGATGCTTTATCAGGTTGAGCATACAATCATGGGCAAGATCTTCGCAGATATTCATATCCTGAATATATTTATATGCACGCATTTTCATGAAAGGCATGTATTCATCGTAAAGATGTTCGACAAATTTCACGTCTTTCTCATTGTCAATAAAATCAATAACAAAATTTAACATTTTATCACCATTTATGTGTTTTTTATCTGTAATTATGATACTATTTTTAAGTAAAATTTTCAAGTATTTATTTTATTGATTTAATAAAAATATTACTTGCATAGAATCTTCGGATGATATATAATACCGTTATGTAAATGAGGTGTTCAGATGGATTTCAGAATTGAAAAAGATTCTATGGGTGAGATAAAAGTTCCCGCTGACAAGGTGTGGGGCGCACAGACTCAGCGAAGCTTTATGAATTTTAAAATCGGTGATGTAAAAATGCCGTCGCAGATTATTTCTGCTTTTGCTTCACTTAAAAAGGCATGTGCCGTTGTCAACGGCAGTATCGGTAAGATTTCCGAAGAAAAGGCTGCACTTATTTCTCAGGTTGCTGATGAGATTCTTGCAGATAAACTCAGTGATAATTTCCCTCTTTCTGTTTTTCAGACAGGAAGTGGTACACAGTCAAATATGAATGTAAATGAGGTAATTGCAGGCAGAGGAAATCAGATAAAGGGAGAAAAGCTTCTTCATCCCAATGACGACGTAAACGCATCACAAAGCTCAAATGACACATTTCCGTCTGCAATGAATATTGCCGCTGTATGTGCTGTTGAAAGTATGCTTCTTCCGTCCCTCGAGAAACTTATAAGTGCATTTTCCGTTCTTGAAAATAAAAATCCAGATATTATCAAAATAGGCAGAACACATCTTCAGGATGCAACCCCCGTTAAATTTGCTCAGGAGGTCAGCGGCTGGAGAGGGCTTCTTGAAAGTGCAAGGGATATGATTGTTCTTTCACTTTCACCCCTGAGAAAAATTGCAATCGGCGGTACAGCAGTCGGTACGGGACTCAATGCTCCCAAGGGCTTTGATAAAGCTGTGTGTGATGAGCTTACAGCTGCACTCGGTACTGAATTTCTGCCCGATGAAAATAAATTCCGTGCCCTTACAGGCAAGGAAGCATTTGTTTTTGCCCACGGTGCGCTTAAGGCGCTGAGTGCAAATCTTATGAAAATTGCTAATGATATCCGCTGGCTTGCGGCAGGTCCCAGAT
Source organism: Clostridia bacterium (assembly GCA_017549665.1). Next base: position 1,542 of record JAFYUD010000176.1, read on the forward strand.
GCGGATTAGGGGAGCTGAATATTCCCGAAAATGAACCCGGAAGCTCAATTATGCCCGGTAAAGTCAATCCTACACAGTGCGAAGCTGTCACAATGGTGGCTGTTCAGGTTATGGGTAATGACGTAACTGTTGGTATGGCTGCATCTCAGGGTAATTTTGAGCTGAATGTATTTATGCCCGTGTGTGCATATAATTTCCTTCAGTCGGTCAGATTGCTCTCTGACGCTATGGTTTCATTTACCGATAACTGTGTTTCAGGTATAACCGTAAATGAAAACAAAATGAAGGAATATCTCGACCGTTCACTTATGCTTGTTACCTGTCTTACACCGAAAATCGGTTATGACAAAGCCGCAGAAGCCGCAAAATATGCACATAAAAACGGTATTACATTAAAGGAATCTGTTGTAGGTCAGGGCTTGCTTACCGAGGCTGAATTTGACGAAGCCGTTGACCCTGCAAAAATGGTTTAAGGAGTAAATATATGGATTACGCTAAAGAATCTCTCCGTCTTCAC
>JAFYUD010000177.1 GCA_017549665.1 Clostridia bacterium
ACAGCAAAAACAATAGCATCTGAAAGCTGAGATGAGATATAGCCTTTACTGAGATTTTCAATAACACCAAGCACAATACCGCCGATCATAGCACCGGGAATAGAACCGATACCGCCGAGAACAGCAGCAACGAAAGCCTTGATACCGGGCATAGCACCTGTATAAGGGCTGAGTGCAGGATAAGTTGAACAAAGAAGCGCACCTGCAATTGCAGCAAGAGCTGAACCGATTGCAAAAGTAAGTGCAATTGTTCCGTTAACATTAATACCCATAAGCTGTGCAGCGCCCTTATCTTCAGAAACTGCAAGCATAGCCTTACCGGGCTTTGTCTTGTTTACAAACAGAACAAGAACAACCATGATTACAAGAGAAACAAGAATTGTGACAATTGTTTCACCTGAAATAACTAACTCTCCGCCTGCAAACGAAATAGGCTTGACGTTAACAACAGAAGTAAATGACTTTGTATCAGAACCGAAAATCAGAAGAGCAAGATTCTGAAGAAGATAGCTGACACCGATTGCGGTAATAAGAACTGCAAGGGATGTTGCCTGTCTTAACGGCTTATAAGCAAATCTTTCAATTGTAACACCAAGCAAAGTACAGAAAACGATAGCAATCAATACGCTTAAAATTGTGGGCACACCTGCTGTTACACACATTGTGTAAATAACAAATGCACCAATCATGATAACATCACCATGTGCAAAATTAAGCATCTTTGCAATACCGTAAACCATTGTATATCCGAGGGCAATAAGAGAATATATACTACCAAGACTTATACCGGATATAAGCTGTGATAAAAATTTCATTCACTATCCACTCCTTTATTAGGGGTAAAATAAAATCAGAGTAACCACAAAAGCCCTGAAACAGAGCATCTGAATAAAACAAAGGTATCAGATACCCTGTTTCAAAGCTCTTGTATAATGCTTTATAATCCCAAACATGGGTATGTCGCAAGAAACGACATACCCGTTGGATTTATTCAACAATTAAATTATGCAGCTACGTATTCGCCGTTAACAATCTTAACAGCCTTGGGAGCCTTTGAAGGTTCACCGTCAGCAGCCCATGTGATACCTGCACCTGTAACACCATCGATTGTGATTTCAACCATAGCAGCCTTCATAGCATCGCCTGTAGCTGAAACGTCCATATCAGGAGTTACATTTGCCTTTTCTGCTGCAGCCTTGATAGCATAGATTGCATCGTATGCATCAGCAGCAAACTGGTTGAGATACTTTTCATCAGCCATAGCCTTGAAGCCCTTAACGAAGTTAACTGTTGCAGCATCTGTTGCATTAGCAACGAAAGGAGTAAGAAGCATTACGCCTTCAGCAAGAGTTGCATCGAAGTTCTCAACAGAAAGGATACCGTCGAGACCGTCACAACCGAAGAAGATGGGTGCGAAGCCCATTGTATCAGCCTGCTGAAGAATAAGTGATGCGGGAGCAGCGTAGATAGGAAGGAATACGAGTTCTGCGCCCTGAGCCTTGATATTTGTAAGCTGTGCTGTGAAGTCTGTTGCACTGTCATTTGTGAAAGCTTCAGTTGCAACGATTTCAAGATTCTTAACAGCAGCCTGCTCAACAAACTTATCTTTGATACCTGTTGAGTAAACGTCTGAAGAATTGTAGATGATACCGATTTTCTTAGCAACAGCGTTATCTGCAATATAGTCAGCAGAAGCTACACCCTGGTTGGGGTCTGAGAAACAAACTCTGAAGAGAGTGTCACCAGCCTGGAGACATTCAACAGCAGAACCTGAGGGAGTAAGTAAGAACATGTTGTCAGCAGCAGCCTCGTTTGAAACAGCTGTACAGGGAACAGAAGTAACTGTACCCATGAGCATCTGCATACCCCAGTCCTTAAGAGCGCCGTATGCATTAACTGACTTTTCAGCATCATGCACGTCGTCTTCCATCTTGTACTCTACTTTGTAACCATTGATACCGCCGGCAGCATTGATTTCCTTAACAGCAAGCTCCGCACCGTACTTAACAGCGTTACCGTAAACAGCTGCGTCACCTGTAAGGGGTCCGATACCACCGATTTTGATTGTACCTTCTTTTGCAAAAGTTCCTTCTGAAGCAACAGCGTCATTAGTTGATGACTCTTCAGTTGTGGGAGCTTTTGTACAGCCTGCAAATGCAAAAACAACTGCAAGAGCAAGTACAACCGCAAGAATTTTCTTGATCTTCATTATAAAGACCTCCATAAATTATTTTACACATATTCAATATGTGCTCACAAAGAATTTCAGATTATTATGCAATAATCTGATTGTGACATATAGATTATAATCATATAAACACTTTATGTCAACAATAAATTATAAAAAAATATAAATAAGACAAAGATATTTATGTTATTTTGTCTTTTGTGCAATATAAGCTTCTTTTATACCACTATACATTGCTTTGTAAATATTATATATACTATTATAATATTCTGAATTTTCATTGTTCGTAACAAAAGGTGTCAGAACAGATGAATTCATATTTTCAGCAGCTGTAGGTACGTCAGAATAAAAGCAGCTTGCAACAGAAGCAAGAATTGCTACTCCCCTTGCACCGCTTTCTGAATTATCATTTTTACAGACATCTGCACCGAGAATATCAGCAAGAATCTGAAGCCAGAGATTGCTGTTTGCTCCACCGCCGCAGACACCGATGTTACCTGCACTGAGCCCCGTTGATTTCATAATTTCAAAGCAATCCTTAAGACTATAACAAACACCTTCAAGTACTGCACGATAAAGATTTGCAGTGGTATGACCGGCAGAAATTCCGGTAAAAGAGCCTCTGCAATCAGGATCAAGATGAGGAGTACGCTCACCCATGAGATACGGAAGAAATACAATTCCGTCACTTGAAATATCTGAAGCTTCAGCATCAAGCTCTTTATATGATTTGTTTTCAGCAAAGTTATGCTTGAACCAGCTGAGTGAAAGACCGCAAGACTGAGTAACACCCATAACGTGAAACATTCCGGGAACAGAATGGCAAAGTGTATGAATTCTGCCCTGTTTGTCAAAAATCGGATTATTGACAGCTGAGAACACTACTCCGCTTGTGCCCATTGAGAT
>JAFYUD010000178.1 GCA_017549665.1 Clostridia bacterium
CATCCCGTTAAGCAGGGACTCGTTCAGGTGCTTTCAGTTTTTATTGATACAGTGCTTATCTGTTCTGCAACAGCATTTATGTGTATGAGTTCAGGTGTTGAGCCGTCTGCAGATATTGCAGGCGCACAGTATGTACAGTCATCAATCAGCAGTACACTTGGTGCTTTCGGCCCTGTTTTTATAACTGTAGCCATGATTCTTTTCTCATTTACAACACTTCTGGGCAATCTTTTCTATGTTGATAAGAGCTTCAGCCACATCCTCGGCAAAACACCGGGAAAAATTTTTATGTCAGTATATTATGTTGTTGCATCGGCTGTAATTCTTCTTGGTGCTGTGCTTGATGCAGGCTTCCTGTGGAATCTTGCAGACGTTACAATGGGTGTCATGACACTTATCAATATGCCTGTTATCATTTATCTCAGCAAGTATGTAGTGCGTGCGCTCAAGGATTATGACAGACAGCGCAAAAACGGGGAGGAGCCTGTATTCAAAGCAAGGAATATAGATCTTCCTGATAAAACAGATTACTGGAATTAATATTGAAAGAGTCGCAGTTGGGCGACACTCCGTAAGGAAGTTGAGCCATAAAATTCATTATTATGGCGCATAACTACGTTAAAAATGCTCGAAATCCGACAAGGATTTCTGTGCTTTTTGCCTTGTTCTGCATCCAAACTAAAGAATTTTAAGGTGCGAAGCAGTTTTTATCGAGCAAATTTTCGTTTGAACAATATAATAAAATCCCCGCAATACTGACGTATTACGGGGATTTTTTATGCCGTTCAGGCGGAAAAGGGCCGATAAAAACCTAACTTCCTTACGGAGTGTCGCCCTTATCGGGGATTTTTATTTTTTCACGGGATTTATTGTAACTATCGCAATATCGGGAGCAAATGTAACATTGTCATTGAACTTATTCGCTCCGTCGTTTGAGAATGTAATTTTATTCTCTCCTGCTTTAAGATTTATATTTGTTGTAACAGTTGTGAAGTTATCGTTACTGTACGTATTTCTGCAGTAAAGATTCTCTGTCTTTTCACCGTTTATGCTGATTGTGATAAAATCCTCCACAAGGTCAACGTTGTAATCATGCACACCGTTTTCCCTGTTGTTGGAATATGTAACCGTCAGCTTGTATGTACCGTCAGCAGGAGCATTGACGGAATATTCAGCACTGCCTGATTCTGAAGAAATACCCGTTATATAGTCAACACCGGCAACCTCATTTTTCTTCATCTGGGCAGTATCTGAAAGCACCGCATCAGAGGGTGAAAGAGTTATAACTTCAGCTTTATTACTGCTGTATGACACGGAAATTTCCGTATTATCCTGCGTTCTGATATAATTTATACCTCTTCTGAGATAAACAAGTGCGTTACCGTCAGCATCAGTCACAGTTGCCGCACCGTCAACATCAAGACTTGTTTCGTTTGTCGCATTAAGCTGATAATAACTGTCGTAAGGCGCAAGCACAAGATATGTGCTTTCCTTGTCATCATCCTTTTCACAGTAAATTCCGTCAGAAAGCTCAACCTTTTTCATAAGGATTGAATCGAGTACAATCGTACCTTTATTGTGAGAGAATTTAAGTGTATGTTCACCCTTTGTAAGCTCAAGTGCCATATCATAAGCACTTGTAAGCTCACTTCTTACTGTATTTTCAAAGGAAATCTGACTTTCCTTACCGTCAACACTGAAATTGACAACAGAAAATGTTCTGTCTGCACTTGTGGGACCGTCATTTGAATTGCCGTAAACAAGTCGAAGGAAATATTCACCGTCTTCATCGGCTTTTATTGTGATTTCTACGCCGTCACCCTGATTTTCCATACCGCCTACCATACCGTTTACCTCACCGGTTGTGGCATAGGCGCTGTCATAAGTATATGCATTGCCTGTAAGAGTGCCGTCTTCTGCCTCATAACGGACATAGAGATTGTCATTTTCATACTCAATCTCTTCATCTGTTGCAGTGACTACTATGTGATAAGCTGTATCTGTACGCATTTCGAGAGGGATACGAAGCTTCTTTCTGCATTTTTCAGTATAAACCCTGACAGTTTCAGGCTCACACACTTCACCGAGAAGTCCCTGATATGTAACGGCTGTGATTTCAATTTTCACATTTTTACCGTAAAGAGCTGTTTCCTTAAGGTTTTTCACAACAACTCTGCCGTTGTAATCAGCGCCTGAAACGAGGATATCAAGCTTATCCTTTCCATCGTTTATGGTACCCATACCCATAAACTGCTGATATCTCAGCTCACGCTTACCTTTAAGTGCTTTGCCCAGGTCAGAATGAAGAGGGTCACTGATTGAGCTTTTCATGGTCTGTCCGTCCATGCTTGTATACCATCTGTAAACCCACCATGCAGAATTGGGTGTATTGTAATCAGCGCAGGTGTTACTCAGATTATCTGCGAGAAGCCAGTAAGCCTGATTTGAATACACCTTTGTATTCTCTGTGCAGATAATGTATTTAAGCATCATATTCGGGTCGCCGTTGTCCTGCATTCTGCCGTATTCGGTTATGATTATCGGAGTATCGGCATCAATACCGTATTTTTCTTCGATAGCTCTGAATTCGTTGACATTCGCTTCCCAGTCATAAACTGAGCGATCACCCAATTCGTGATAAATCATCACATCGGGCACACAATTGTTTTCTGCTGCAAATGAAAGGAATTCCTCTGTTTTCTGAGCGTTATATTCATAGTTTCCGGGGCCGCCTATAACAGCATCGGAATCAATGCTTCTGACATAGTCAAATGTCATTTTCCAAGCCTCGTTGAAATTCTTTCTGCCCTGCTCGTTAAAGTCATTCCAGCCGCTGCCGTCCTCATTTTCGACCCATTCACCAAACCAGATTCCGTTATCACACTCATTGAAGATGCAATAAACAAGCCTGTCGGCATAATCCGAATCCTTCATGCTTTCCATGGACTGTTTTATAAGCGGAAAATATGTTTCGGTAAGATATGTTTTCCAGTCGTATGTACCTGCGGCTTTCATATCGTTTATATTCTGCCAGTCGTAATACCATGTGGAATACATATCCTGAAGATAAACGACGATGTAATCACAGTGTCCGGAAGACATGACCTCACCTGCCACGTCGCCCACTTCACCTATAGGATGCTGAAGACCGTCCTGTGTCTTTGCAGAAACAGAAGAAATATCAAGACTCTGCACCATATTGTAAGAGGGCACGCCGTCCTCTGAAAGACCGTACAGATATCCCGAAGCACCGCTTGTCACATCACCTGTAAGCTCAGATGCATCAAGAGTAACCGTCGGACTTCCTGCAAAATCCGCAGAAAAACCAAGCCAGTCGGGAATCAGTGCAAGTGCAGAGAGAATAACTGAAAATATAATTTTAAAGAAAGTGCCTATATACATAATGCAGCCTCCTGATTATTTTTCGGGATTTTCAGGCTTTGCCAATACAGAATTATATACATGATAAATTACAAAGCCGGGCTTTGCACCTGCAGGCTTTTTCAGATTTCTGACCTGAGTGTAATCAACCTCAACAGCGCCTGCTTCTCTGCCTGAGCTGTAATAAGCAGCTGTTTTTGCTGCGAATTCCATTGCTGCCTCAGTAGGAGTCCTGCCGTCTGTTTCAAGAATGACATGTGAGCCGGGAGCTTTCTGAATATGAAACCATATATCATTTTTAGATGCAGTCCTGAAAGAAAGTCTGTCATTCTGAACATTATTTCTGCCAACATAGACCCTGAAACCGTCAGGCGCATTGAATTCAAGAGGAGGAAGAGGCTGATTCTTCTTAACCTTTCCGTTTGACTTATGCTTTACAAATCCGCCGTCGGCAAGCTCTGCTCTGATTTCGGAAATTTCTCTTTCCGTTTCAGCTCTGTTAAGCTCATCAAGAACAGTTCTCAGATATTCAAGATCCTGTCTCCCCTGTTCAATAAGCTCAGTAAGCTTTTCTTCTGCAGTACGCAGTTTTCTGTATTCTTTATAATATCGCTGAGCATTCTCAGCAGGTGAAAATTCAGGCTTTACGGGAATCTTCACTATCTTATTTTCATCATAATAATTTTCAAGCTCATACACAACCTGACCTTTTGAAAGACGGTACAGATTTGCATTTATAAGCTCAGCAAAAATCCGCTTTTCCTCTCTGCCCTTACATTCTTCAAGCTCGGTCATCTGATTGCTGATTTTCTTTGCAAGACGCTCAATCAGATTACTTACCGATTTGAAAAGATCCTCGGCCTTGCTCTTTGTACGGGCGAGACGCTCACGCTCATAATAAAAGCTTTCAAGAACCTCCGAAAGTGATTCGTATGAGGTATACTTAGCGGCAGAGCCGTACTGCGTAATGGGTATAAATGAAAAATCAAGAAGCTTTCCGTCAGCATCAGCAACAGCTGTGGGGGAAACAGTCCTGCCGGCAACGGTGTTTTTAAGTATATCAAATTCAAACAGAAGCTTTGCCTTCTGAGACTCTGTAAGAGAAGAAGAAACTGCATCTATTCCGCCTGTTCTGAATGCAATCTCACGGCAAAGCACGGGTGACATACCCTCAACAGCGGAAAGAATCGCATTACTGAGTCGTGTATCCTTTCCGATAACTGCATCAACTATTTCTGATGTATCAGCAGTCAGGATGTCAAGCTTGTTGTGCATAGGCGGCAATTCATACCTGAGTGAAGGCAGAATCTGTCTTACAGATGACTTTGTCATATCAACACGCTTTATACTGTCGATAATTATGCCGTTTTCGTCAAGGAGGATAATATTACTGTACTGAGCCATTATCTCAATTACGAGAGTCCTTGTAACCCTGTCACCGATTTCGTTTACACTGCTGAAAACAAGCTTCAGAATACGGTCAAAGCCCTCCTGACATATATCAAGAAGTGTTGCACCGCCAAGATGCTTACGCATAAGCATACATAACATAGGCGGATTTGCAGGATTTTCAATTGAATGAGTTGTAAGATGAAGCCTCGGAGCATTGCCTGAGGCAGACATAAGAAGTCTGTACGCACCCGAGCGGGTGCGCATAGTGAAAACAAGCTCCGTTTTCTGAGTCTGATGTATTTTATCAACCTTTGCACCGATCAGAATTTCCTTTAATTCCTCGGTTAAAAGATGCAGAAAAATACCGTCTAAAGCCATTTAAACCACCGTTTCGTAAGGACATTTCTCTGAAGCGACAAAAACTGCATGCTTCGGAAATGCTTTCAATAATTTATCACAAAGAGATTGAATAACAGGAACTTCTGTACTGAAATGACCTGCTACAATCATATTTACGCCCAGTCTCTGAGCGTCAAGATACTGATGGTGCTTTGCTTCACCTGTGACAAATGTATCACAACCTGCCGCTGCGACCTCATATATATATTCTCCGCCTGAGCCTCCGCAGACAGCAACTCTGCTTACTTTTCTGCCACTGTCGCAGACTCTTACTGCGTTACCAAGCTTTTCTGCACAATGCCCGGCAAATTCAGCTGCATTTTCAAAATCAACGTCACCCATACGCATAAAGGGGGCACCCTCTGCATAAAGATACTCCGTATTTTTCATACCAAGCTTTTCACAAAGAATATCGTTGACGCCACCGTCAGCCATATCAAGATTTGTGTGGGCAGATATGACAGTTATTCCGTTTTTTACAGCATTATAAAGAGGAGAATCCTCGCAGACGCACTTGACACCACTGAAAATGAGCGGATGATGACAGACAATAAGCTTGCATCCGTTTGCAACAGCCTGCTCAATCACATCATTTGTACAGTCAAGACAAAGCATAACAGAATCAAATTCTTTTTCAAGAGAGCCTGTCATAAGTCCGCTGTTATCCCATGAGCATTGTGTGTCATAGGGTGCAACAGAATCAAGAAACTCATAGACTTCTTTTATTTTCATAATTGTTTTCCTTCCGTTTCTGCTTTTTCAAGGATATCTCTGTACATCTGCGCCTTGTCAGTCTCACCTGACTGCATAAGTCCCTTAAAACGGGATGACAGATATGAACACTGCTTCTTTATATATGCAATATCTGTATCACTTTCAGCATTTATTTTATCTCCGAAATAGTAATAATAAGCATCTTTCCGGCACTTTTCTCCTGAGTAATATGCACTCAGGACAATATATACCTTTCCTGAGTCTTCAACTGTTTTTTCAGCATCTATGTAAAATCCGTTATCACACAGAAACTGTCTGACATCCTGAGAATGAGTCATGGGCTGAAGCACAAGATGAATATTCTCATTCTTAATCCACTCTGCCGCACCGAGAATTTCAGCCATCAGCGTACCGCCCATACCTGCGATGATGATTTCCTGAGTATCGTCGGGTATGTTTTTAAGACCGTCAGAAAGGATAAGCTGAATGTTTTTTTCAAGCTCATACTTTTCCACAGTCTTTCTTGCATTTTCAAGAGGGCCGACGCCGATATCTGCGGCAATTGCGCAATCTGTTATTCCCTTTAAAACAAGAAATGCCGGCAGATAACCGTGATCTGTGCCGACATCTGCTGTTTTGCGGCCGCTTCTGACAAAATCAGCTGCGACCTGCAATCTTTTAGTGAGTATCAGACTCATGCGTTTTTGTTAGCATTGAGCTTTGCGATAAGCTCATCTGCGTTAACACCGTGTACCATGCAAGCCTGCTCAATTGACTCACCTCTTGCTGAAGGACAACCGAGACAATGCATACCCATTTCAAGGAAGAAGGGAGCTAACTCACGATGTGCATCAAGTACTTCACCGATTAATGATTTTCTTGTAATTTCCATATTAATTATCCTCCGGATTTTATTTACAATTTGTTTTTGCTATAAGATATTTGGGTCTGTCTTTTACTTCTGTATATATTCTTGCCAGATACTCGCCCACTATGCCGATACTGATAAGTATAAGTCCGCCGATAAAGAGAATTGCGAACAATACCGCAACTGAAGTAAATAAAAATACGATATCAGACACTGCAGCTGCAATTATCATTCCTACTGCGTATAAGCCGCTGATAATCATAAGTAAAATTCCAAGATACAGAGGTATTCTCAATGGTGATGATGTATAACCGATTATACCGTCCATTGCATATTTAAAAAGCTTGGTGATAGACCATTTTGTATCACCTGCGGCTCTTTCTCTGTTTTCATGGGGGAACCACTTGGTATTGAAGCCTACCCAGCTGAAAATTCCCTTTGTGAAACGAATATTTTCTTTCATAGCAAGAATTGAATCAACCACATTTCTGTTCATGATTCTGTAATCCTGGGCGCCGTCATCAATATATGTTTCTGAAATCTTATTTACGACCTTGTAGAAAGATGCAGACAGCATACTCTTGAACTTCTGCTCACCTTTTCTGTCAACACGGCGGCATGCTGCAACATCGTAGCCCTCTTCATCAACAGCCTTAAGCATTTCAGGAATGAGGTCGGGAGAATGCTGAAGGTCAGCATCTATAAAACCGACATAGTCACCGGTACAGTTTTCAAGGCCTGCAAGCATCGCAGCCTCTTTGCCGAAATTTCTTGAAAATGAAATATATTTTATTCTGGCATCATTCTTTGCAAATGACTCAACAATATTCTGTGTTTCATCACGGCTGCCGTCATTTACAAAAAGCAGTTCAAACTCATAATTACTGCAATTATCTGCCACAGCAGTCATTTCCTTATAAAAAGCAGGTAAAACCGCCTCTTCGTTATAACACGGAACTATAATTGAAAGTTTTTTCATCACTTCACATCCTTCAATTAATTAGTATATCACAAATTTCCGACGAAATAAATAGTTTTGACAAATTTTTATATTGACTTAATCATTGTTTCACTGTAAAATATGTATATAAATTTTTTGGAGTGTAAAAATGGGACTTTTAGATAAATTAAAGAAAAAAAAGAAGAAAAAGAATAACGAAACCAGAGGCAAATTTGAAAGAATTGAAGTTAACGGCAAAGCATTGCCTATACTCAACTTCTATCTTTTTACAAACAATGAAGAACAGAAGCGATATATGGAAATTACTTCTTATGAAGAAATTCCTGACCTGCACTATTCTGAGGTTACTATAAATGTAATTCTTACTACCAAAAAGCTGACAGCAACCGGCAAATTTGCTGATGCCTTTCCGAAAGGCAGATTCAAGGTCTACAAGTTTGAAATTCTCGATCTTAAAGAATACTACATATAAAAAGAAAGGACTTAATTCAAGTCCTTTTTTTATTGCCATAAAAAAATGCCTCCTGCGGCTTTTACACCGCAGG
>JAFYUD010000179.1 GCA_017549665.1 Clostridia bacterium
AGCAGTTTTTATCAAATTATTTTTCGTTCAGACGAAATGACAAAAATCCCGCAATACTTTATGTATTACGGGATTTTTTTATGAAGTATCAACGGAAAAGAAGCGATAAAACCTTAACTTCCTTATGGCGTGCCGCCCAAGCAGGTCGGTTTTTTTACTATTTCCCAAGGATATCCGAAAGATTACTCTGAATTTTTTCGGCTACATCAGGTTTGTTCATCGAATAAACGTGAACATTCGTGATACCGTTTGCATAAAGGTCGATAATCTGATCGGTTGCATACGCAATACCAGCCTGCTTCATTGCATCGGGGTCGGAACCGAATTTATCAACAAGATTGACAAATCTTCTCGGCATAAACGAACCCGAAAGCTTTATCGCACGCTCGATCTGATTGGCATTGGTGATGGGCATTATTCCGGGAATAACAGGCACGGTGATGCCCGCTTCACGAATTTTATAAAGAAAGCTGAACAGCAGATTGTTGTCGAAAAACATCTGAGTTGTGAGAAATTCGCAACCCGCATCAACCTTCTCTTTGAGATATCTGATGTCCTCGTTTCGGTTTGCACTCTCGGGATGAATTTCGGGATAGCAAGCACCGCCTATGCAAAAATCCGCATCCGCTTCCTTAAGCTCACGCACAAGGTCGATTGCGTGATGATATGCCCATCCGCTTCTGTCTGCATTTTCAAGCTCTGCAGGAATATCGCCTCTGAGCGCCATAATATTTTTAATTCCCGCCGCCTTGATTTCACGGATTTTTTCGGCAACGGTCTCTTTGGTTGATGAAACACAGGTCAGATGAGCAATGCTCTCAACCCCATAGCGGTCCTTGATATTCTTCGCAATATCAAGGGTGTATCTGCTTGTGCCACCGCCTGCACCGTATGTAACACTCATAAAAGGCGGTTTGAGCTTCGCAATCTCTTCGGTTGCGGTTTTGACACTCTCAAATCCCGCCTCTGTCTTGGGCGGAAAAACCTCAAACGAAAGCGAAAGCGATTCTTTTTTTAGTAATTCCGATATTTTCATAAAATCATCTCTTTTTCCTTGGATTTAATAATTATACTCTCCCACCGCAAAGTATTCAAGCCTTTTCGGATAATTTATCTTTTTTCGCAATTAATCATTGTATTTTCATACCGTTCGGTGTATACTTTAATCGACAGTGTCGATTTTAATAGACACAACATATTTGTTCACTGTCGTATACATATATCTTGTGTATCATCGTATACATTTCAGCTCGTCATATTCAACAAAAACACATTTTTTCTCCGTCATTCTGCACAAACTTGCGGATTTTTTTGAATATTTATCCAAAAACCAGGATCTTTATTTATGTAGGGATTTAAAGCCAGTGGGTGGATTGGCAAATCCAATACCAACCAAACGGTAGTTTAAAAGCTTGTTTTATCCAAAAAACCGCAAAAAGCAACCTCAACAACGTAGGGACAACGTTTCGTCGTCCGCCAAAAAGCGCTGAGTTTTTCGGGCGTTCAAAGAACACCCCTACGGTGATGCCGATGGTTTTCACAAAAATTCAACATCGGAACGGATGATATCCGTTCCCTACCATAGCACGGCAAATCCGTTTTTATTTCGGCAGTTCAGATCAATTCGCCCTATAAGAATATACAGTCAAAAATATAATAGGAGTGAAGCAACCATCAATTTTGCACTTTACATTTTGAACTTTGCACTTAAAAAGCTCTGCATTCTGCACTCTGCTCTCTGCACTCAAAAACAATTCCCTTCGGGGTTAACATAAAAAATCAAAACAAAGGAGCATATAAAATGAAAAAAGTTTTAAAGCGTACATTATCTGTTTTCCTTGCCGTTACAATGCTTTTCGGCACAGCGTCCCTCTCCGGCATTGAGGACATCGATTTTTCGGAGTTTATCGAAATGATACCCAAAGCCGAGGCATCAAGCGATTGCACAATCGGCTGCTATGTTACAAAAGATCTTTTTGATGGATTCGAAAGAAATTCAGACGGTTTTACAGTTTTATATAAAGGCCAAGAATATTATGTACCCTGTCAAGTTCAGTATACTCACTGCGTTTTTTCTGATGTGACATCAGATGTAGTCAAATATTCTATAAAAAATGCTGATACTTATGAAATACTATATAATTCAAGTACATATCTCACTGAGAGTGTACACAAAGGGTCTTTTTCAATTTATATTCCCGATGTATTTCAAGAGGGTTGTTATTATTATATAGACGTTAGGCTACCCAGTATAGACTGTTCGTACCACGATTGCAGTAGTGATAATGACTATATGTATTGTGTTTATGTGCCTTACAGCTATACTCTCAGCTATGATGCCAACGGAGGAAGCGGTGCACCATCTTCACAAACAAAGTGCAACAAATACACCGTTCCTTCAACCATTCCTGTCAGAATGGGCTTTAACTTCCTCGGCTGGTCAACTAACCGCAACGCAACATACGCTGACTATACCGCAGGTGACACGGTAAATCTCTCTGCCAACACTACACTTTATGCCGTTTGGGAATCGGTCAACGTAATATCCATCGGTAACACTTACACCGCCAATATTTATGAATCTTACGGAAACGAATATTTCAAATTCATCCCGCCCTCAAACGGAATATATGTTTTTGAATCAAACGGTTCACTCGATTCAAAAGTTGCAATCCTCGACTCCGTAGGAAATGAAATCGCTTCCGATGATGACAGCGGTGACAACAACAATTTCCGCCTTGAAACATATCTCAATGCAGGAACGGTATATTTCATAAAAGTCAGTGCTTACTCCGTAAATACCGGTTCAACGTTATTCAGCGTAAAAAAACTTGAATATACTGTTACCTACGATGCAAACAGTGGTTCATTTTCAGGAAATAACCAAACAAAAAAACACGGCGAAAATTTGCAGTTGAGTACCGCTGTGCCTACAAAAAAGGGATACGATTTCCTTGGCTGGGCAGTAAAAAATGAAGGATCCTCATCAGTTTTGCCGGGAACGCCTTCCGACCTACCCTTAATTAACCCGGAATACCAGCCAGAATACCAGCCGGGAGATATATATGACAAAAACTGCAGCATAACTCTTATTGCGGTGTGGAAACCAAAAGAATATGCCATTAATTATGATGCCAACGGCGGCAACGGAGCTCCCGAATCTCAAAGCGGAAATTTTAAATACACGATACCTTCTGTCGTACCAAAAAAAGAAGGTTATTCCTTCATCGGATGGTCAACGGACAGATGGGCAGACAAAGCTGACTATAAAGCCGGTGACGTAATAACCGTTTATTCAGATACCACGCTTTATGCTATATGGAAAAGAAATTACTATAAGCTCAATTTATATATAACAAATACCGAAGGTAAAACAGAGCTTCTTGATACATATTATGTATCCTACAATGAATCTCTGCACAGTTATAAAGGTTCTATACGTGAACGTGTTAATAACAATGCACCCGAAGGGAAGCTGTTTGATTATTGGGCATATCAAAACGGTGAAGACGCATCATACGATTGTATGCCCGCTCACGACCTGAATCTTTATGCACAGTATAAACCAAAAGAAATAACGGTTTATATGTATTCAGACGCTAACGGTCACGGAACCGAAGAGATGGGTGTTTATTGGGATGAAATCTATTACGGAACCGATCTTTACAAAGATAATGAAAACGGAACTTGCGAAGCAGACAGAATCAAAAGCTATAATTTCAGTGACAAAGTAACTCCTGCCGAACATCTTAATGTCTCAAAATGGGAAATTTATTATGTTGATGACGGAGCCGATCCATATGATAAGACAAATTGGAAAAAAGGCATTAATGCAGATGGCACGAATATTGTGAAAAACACGTTGATTTTCCATGCTGCCGAATGGGGTCAGGTTTGCGGAAAAAACATAACCTGGAGCTTTAATGAAAAAACAGGTGAGCTTTCCATTATGGGCACAGGCGAAATAACAGACAATCCGTGGCTTCGCACCTATGGTTTAAAAATTAAATCCGTTGTTGTTTCCGAAGGCATAACAGTTATAAACGGTCTTAACAACCTTCCCTATGTCACTGAAATTTCATTGCCCGAAAGTACAGAAAAAATAGGTGATCTGGCATTTGCTGAATGCATATCACTAAAGGAGATAAAAATTCCCGAAAATGTAACTTCTATAGGCGCAGGTGCTTTTTCAGGTTGCACTGCTCTTGAAGAAATCACCATCCCCGAAAAAGTAACCGAAATAAAAATGTTAACTTTTGTGTGCTGCACAAATCTGGAAGAAATCATTATTCACAAAAACATTGAAACCATTGCAGATGCGCCATTCATAGGTTCGGGAATAAAACGCTTTGTTGTTGATAAAGAAAACAAAAACTTTGTAAGCGATGAATACGGTGTTCTTTACAACAAAGATATGACCGAGCTTATTGCTTATCCTGTCAGAAACGAAAGAACCGCATACACTATTCCAGACGGAGTCAGGACAATAAAAACCTATGCATTTTGCGGTGCATCAATCAACGAAGACCTGTCTGAAGAAACCTACGGAAACGACAATCTCAAAGCAATCATTATTCCCGATTCAGTCACAACTATCGAAAGAAATGTTTTTGCCGGTTGTCAGGCATTGGAATATGTTCATATTCCCTCAAGCGTTAAAACAATCAATAACAATATTTTAGATGAAAGTACTGCTTATATCTGCTCCGACACCGAAAACTGCTATGCAAAAACTTACGCGGAAGAAAAGGGATATACATTTAAGGTATGTAAGGGTCACAAAGCTCATACTCACACATACAACGAAGAAATCACAAAGAAAGCTTCCTGCACAGAGGACGGTGTAATAAAATATACCTGTGACTGCCTTGACAGTTATACTGAAACCGTAAACAAATCAGGTCACAAAGAAGGTGAATGGGAAATCATTTCTGAAGCAACCAAGCAATCTGAAGGCAGAAAAATCAAGAAGTGTAAGACTTGCGGAGCAACAGTAAAAGAAGAAACGATTCCCAAGCTTTCAGACTCCGAACCTGCAACAAAACCGGTTCAACCCACCAAACCTTCAACAACGAAACCTTCGGTTGAACCTACAACTAAGCCTGCTCAGCCGACTACAAAGCCGACCGAACCCTCTACAAAACCTGCTCAGCCGACTACAAAACCGACCGAACCCACAGCCAAACCCGTGACATACACTTGCCCGAATTGCGGTCAGACATTCACAAACAAAGATGTATATACGGAGCACAGAAATCTTTGTGATAAAAACTACAAACCGAATCTTGCAATCCGCACCCCCTCAACATCAACCATCACTTATGGTGACAGCATCATTCTTCATGCAGATGTTGAGAATCTGCCCGATGGAGCTTCAATCAAGTGGACCGCGAATAACGGCAATTTCTCTTACACCGCATCTGATGACGGTTCTGCCTGCACAATCTCTCCCGCCGCAAACGGTACAACAACATTTACAGCTACGGTCGTAGACAAAAACGGTGACGTGATATGTTTCGATACCCAAGCAATAACCGCAAAAGCAGGATTCTTCCAGAAACTCATCGCATTCTTCAAAAAACTCTTCGGTATGACAAAGGTTATCCCCGAAACATTTAAAAGCGTGTTCTGAGAAGTTTTTGATCCGATCTCATTTAATTTTTTAAAAAGCCCTTGACAAAAGGCAGAAACATAATATATAATATTCCCTGCGCTGTTAAAACGGCGCAGGAAATATGGACGTTTAGCTCAGCTGGTAGAGCATTCGCTTGACGTGCGAAGGGTCAGCGGTTCGAGTCCGTTAACGTCCACCAATGAATGCACGGGTATATTTATGCCCGTGCATTTCTTATGCAACGGCTTTTTGAGAGAGGAAAAGAAAATTTTTCTATGAACCGAAGTTTTTGCGTGCAAAAACGAGGAATTTGAAGCGGTTTTTATTCTCAAATTGAAATTTGTTGCCGTTGCGACTTCGTTCGGAACGGTTCAAAAAAGCAAAGAGATTGGGCAGACACGGTGTTGTGTCTGCCCAATTTTTATGTTAGTTTCTTAATGAAAACGATTTAAGTCTGTTTTTAAACATATCAGGACTGACATATGATTCCTGATTTAAGGATTTATATGTTTCTATCGCTTTTCTGCTTATTGATGAGTTAAAAACAAAAGGTTCAACACAAATTTCCTCCGACTTTTCCGCTTCTGTGTTCTGCGGCACAGAGAACTTCAAATATAAGATGATTTTGTTGTCGCCGACCTCTATTCTGTCAATCAGATGCGAAAGGATGAGCTTTGTTTGCTCAATGCTTTCAGCCTTTTTCATACGCTCTTTGAGAGGTTCAAGAGCAGCTTTTATATCATCATCGGTGAGTTGAGTTCTGCAAGCCTTCTTGTAGTTGGTTATGAAGTTTTGAGATGCAGTGATTTTTTCTTCGATTTCTTTGATTCTTGAACTTATTGCGATGCTTTGCGTTTCTTCCAATGCTTCAATCAGAATATCTCTTGTTTTGAGGTCAGCTTCGAGTCCTTCTTTGACATTCTGATATCTGTCGCTTGACATAAGAATATTGTTTCTGTGTTTGTTTACTGCATCAGTCAGCTTGCTGATTGTTGCATCTGTGAAGAAATTCTTGAAAACTTCGTCAAGAACAAAGTCATCAACGATTTCGGTTCTTATTTCTTTTTTACTGCAAGAGTGTTGATTGATTCTGTTGTTACATCTGTAGGTCATATATTTGCGACCTTTTGTTGATGTTCTCAAATTTCCGTGCATTTTTGCACCGCATTCGGCACAGACGAGCATACCTGTGAGCAGATATTGTCTTTTAGCGTTTGACTTCAATTTGCCCGTGACTTTGCGGACTGCATTTGCTTTGTTCCAAAGCTCCTCGCTGACTATCGCAGGGCATCCGTTGGGAATTCTGATGATTTCTTCATCGGATTTGAATTTGTGATTGTTACGTTTTTTATCTCTCTTTGCCTTACTTGAGCGTTTGTTAAAAACATAAACGCCCTTATACTTTTCGTTCGGGATTAGGTCACACAAAGAATTTTTAGCGAACTTATTGCCTTTTTTAGTTCTGTATCCGAGAAGATTAAGGCGGTCAATAATTTTTCCGTAGCCATATCCTTCGGCACACATTTCGTAGATGAGCTTGATTGCTTCTGCCTCTGTTTCGTTTATGACAAGCTTTTTATCAACGAAGTCATATCCAAGCGGAGGTGGACCACCCGTAGTTTCACATTTGAAAGCGTTTTCTTTCATACCTTTCATAACTTCATTTGAAAGATTCTGAACATAATATTCATTTATTCCCGAAAGAACGGTTAAAAGCATTTTATCTGCAGGTGAATTGCCGATGGGTTCTGAAACGGAAATGACCTTTACTCCGCAATCTTCACACAAATCGAGATAATCAAAAGTATCTTTTTTGTTTCTTGAAAAGCGGTCTAATTTATGCACAATAAGTGTTTTAACTTTGTTGTTTTCGATGTCAGTAATGAGGCGTTGAAATTCGGGTCTTTTATCTGTTGTGCCTGAAATGGCTTCATCACAATACCATTCAACGATTTCGTAGCCGCTGATTGCACAATAGCTTCCGATGGCTCTTTTTTGTGCGGCAATGGATTCTTCACGCTGTGCGTTTGATGAATAACGGCAATATCCTACCGCAGGTTGCAAGCGGCTTTGTTCAATAATTTCGTTCATAAAAATCACTCCTTTACTTATTCAATTTAATAATATATTTTTAATTTAGATGTAGAAACGCCTGACTGCAAGTCTTAAATTGTAGTCAGGCGTTGTGTCATTTATTATATTTAAATTTCATTTTTTTCAACATTATGATAGACTATCTGTTCGGTCAATATTGAAACCACCTCATAAAAAAGGTCACTATCCGCAGTAATATCACCACTTTGTTCCTGACCGTCTTTAAAAATGACACTAAATTTAAAGTCTTGCATAAGTACACCTCCCAAAAGTTGTTTCTTTCTGAGAAGCTCAGAACGGTTTTAAACCCTGGGTATTATTAACTATGATAGTTAATAATAAGTGTATCTTACATAGTATAACAGAGGTTACTTATGCAAGATAAATACCGACAACATTTTCGTTGCCGTCAACTGCTTCGTATTTTTCGAAGCTTATAGATGTTTGCTCCGTGAAATCAAGTTTGAATTTATCGATGATTTCTTTTATAAGCGGAGCATTGTATATAACGGCTTTGTTTTTATTCATCTTTACCGATGAGCCGTTTTCATCGGCAAAAGCAAAGATAATTTTCTGCTTGGAATCAAACGAAAAATCAACTTTTTCAGCGTTTCCGAGCATTTCGTGAATTGTTTTTGATAATTCAATTCTCTTGCCCGTTTTCGCATAAACAATAGTTAAGCAACTATTCTTTGTTTGTATTTTCGCTGATGGTTTTGCATCAAATTTCTTTGCATTTTCAAATAATGATGCATCCATAATAGGCTACTCCTTTCTGTGAAATTTTACAGACTTTTCAGATGTTGTCTGCAAGTAATATTATATCAAATTAGGATTTTAAGTCCATTTGCAAAACGCTGAAATTGATTTTTGAGAAAATTTCATCCGAAGGTCAAGGTGTGTCAAAGTCGCTTGGCATACCTCGACCAAAACTGTAATTTTTTGTGCTTTTTCAAAAATGCCGTTTTTGTGCAACATATACAAAAAGCTGTTTTTAGTCGTTATCAACAACAAAAATATAGCAATTTTGTTTAACATCATTGAATTGAGATAATTTTACTCTTTTATGCAACCTATCTTTTTCACATTTTAATTGCTTTCTTCTTTTTAATATGTTCAGCAGGTTTTTGGAGTCATTTATATTGTTTTCCTCAAAAACCTTCTCTGCTTCTGATTTTAATATTGTTATCTCGGTTTTTAATCCAGAATGTATGATTTTTCCACGGGGTTCAAATGGCGGATGAGCTGGATTTGTTATATATTCTCTGTTGTTATCTTCAACATACTCTTTAATACAATTCAAAAGAAATTCTGCTCTGTCGGAAACACTTCTTATATCTTTTTCAATGTTCAATAAATAGTCAATTAAATTGTTGTCTATCTCTATTCCGAAGCATTCATTAAAATAAGCTCCAGCTTGTAAAATGATAGCGAGTTTTGAGAATACTCTTTCAGTAAGTTCGCCTTTGCTTTTAAAAGTGTTCTTTTCTTCAAATTTAGTTATCAGAGCTTTTTGGCATAATAAATAATCTTCTTCAATTTTATCAATTTTTTCTTTCATTATAAATTCAATAAATTCATTACCTGCAAAGCCGTAGTTTTCCGCTACGGTTGACTTGATTTTAACACTGTTTTCGGCTGATGTAGTGAAAGTATCGTTAAGTTCAAACACTCTCGCTCTTATGCCGTTTGTTGCAGAGTCGGGAATCAAATCAAACTCGGCAGTTGAAATTATAAAAGAGGAAAAAGAAGTGGCTTCTTTAAGCTCGCTATCCGTGTTAAGGCGTAATTTATCCCTACCTGCACAAAGAGTATATAACTGTTTGGTTACATCACTTGCTGTGCTTATAACAGCTTCATCAAGTGCTATTGTATGAGAATTGCATTTTGAAGCAAAACTCACCAAAGCATTGTTGGTTGCATTGAATGTAATCATTGTTGATTTATCTATGGCAGGATTGCCAAAAACACTTGTAGCAAGCATAGCTGCAGTTGTTTTTCCTCTACTGCTTGAATTCGAAAGATTGAAAAGTATCGAGCCAAGGTCATACTTTTCATTTAAGAATCCAAGCAGAGGACTTGCAAAACCTGCAAGCATAACTGTTGTTAAAGGTGTATTGCCGATAACCTCACTTTTAATCATTTCAAACCACTTATCCCTATCGCCTTTTGGTTCAAGGTCAAGATTGCCTATATAATTGCTTTTTAAATCAGAATTATCATTTGAAATCAATTTGTATGATTTAAAAACTTTCTTGCCATCAACTTCACCCCAACCGAGTTGGGTATGAAAATATTCAATTTCTGCAAACTGCTCTGAAACTAACAAATAATCCAACAATTTTTTGGGTTTATCTGTATCATAACAAACACCGTATTGAATCAATGTTTCAATTCCGCTTTTGGTTAAGATTGAACGGTCAAATATTTTGGATATTATCTTGTCACCATTAAAAAACTCAACCTCTAATTTTACCTTTTGGGTATCAATATCTATAAATTTCTTTGTAATTTTTACATAGCTTGATATAACTGTAAATTTATTTCTTTCAAGGGACTTGCCCGTCTTTTTTATATGGCATACTTTATGTGTTTTGTTGGCATTGTTATTGCGAGTAAAATAGGGATATGTTTTTATTTTTTCTACAATTTTTCTGTCGTTTTCGTTCAATTCATAAGTTTCTTTGAAGTTATATTTTATCATCTGTTTCACCTCCTTGTCGGTTATTTCGCACATATTATATCAGAACTTTTTAAAAAGGGAAGACCCCCATATTTTGCGAATTTAGAACTATACTCTTTCACCCCTTTATCGCTTGGCATGAAGTCACTTTTATGCCAAAAAAATTTTTTTGCAAATTTTTCGGGGTTTTGAAAATCCCGTTTCAAGTCCAAAAAAATTAAAAATTCGGACTGCTTTTCGCCTTGATGAAGGCTGTGAAAAGTTTCTTGTACCGAAAATCCGAAAATCCAAGGCAAAGTATGAGATTTTTAACATACTTTGCCTTTTCAGATTCAAACTTTGAGTTTTTCAATTTTCCACTCTCTTGCTTTGGGTGAAAGAGGGTGTGAAAAAGGACTTCCGTTTTTATCAATGATTGTGTAGAGCTTATCTTTGCAGTCTGCAAGCATTTCAAGCATTGAGTCTTTGTGTTCCTGATGTGCCGTGTTTCTGCCGAAAGCAACCAAGATGATGTCCGCTTCGGAGCATTCCTGCAACACAACAGAACTGTTTACTCTGTCGCATTTCGGGACTTCCGAGTTGAGTTGAGAAAAGATGTTTATGATTGAAACAGAGCCAAATCCATTCTTTATTGCACCGTTTCTTACGAGCATTGTTGTTTGGTCGAGGATGAATTCGTCTGCCGTGCTTGGGTAGGTCATCAGAATGGCACAAGATTTCTTTTTCTTATCCCATTCCATTTTCAGACAGTATCTGTGCTTTGAGTCTTTGCTGAAAACTGCTGTTGTTTTTATTTCGCTTATTCTTTCAACGGTGTTGTTCATTTTTACACTCCTTGTTCAAAAATCAAAAATTCCTCACGGTCAACATTTGAAAGCATATTTGCTTCAAGCTCTTTGTTGCACATTCCCTCTGTGCATACAATATCAACCGCATAGTCATTGTTTAAAACAACACAGCCGAAAAGAACATTAAATTCTTCTCGGCTGTTAAAAATATGTATTTTAGTAACATTCTCAAATGTTATATCGGATGGTTTGCTGTTAATTCCTGCTTCGGTCAGTTCTTCAATATCGGAAATACCCTCAATTAAAAATATTGAGCCGAAACAAGTTAAGTTGTCAGTTTTTAATGATTGGGAAAGCACGCTCAACCTCTTACGCAGGTAGAATTTTATCCGTTCATCAATTCGGGGATTATCAAGGTCTGTTAAGCTGTCAATCTTAATCATTCTTTGCCCTCTTATTCTTCGGGAGTTTAGTTCCGCAATAAAGTGACATAGCAGTACAAACACCGCTTATGAACATTTCTATTGCATAGGTTGTTGCTACTGTTGTTGCGGTAGTCAAAAACGCTGTTATCATTTATCTGCCCTCTTTCTCAAAACTTTTTTATCTGTTACGGCTATGACACTAAAGCCTATAACAAATCCCATAATAAAATATTGCATATTTCCTCCTTATAGATATAAAAATAACCCCATTGCCGTTAAGCAATGAGGCGGAATTTAAATATTGATTAAAAGCGAGATACAAACTTTTCACATTTAAACCAAGCATCTCTGGTGATTCCATTGATTGAACAGACTTGCCTTTCAGTTGATTCATAAGAAACAAAGTGTATGCCTTCAACCTTTAGACTTGAAGCACCCCAACCATTGTTATAGTTTTTACATAGGGCACAGCACCTGATATGTTTACTTACTTTTTTCAACATATTAAAACCTCTTTTTTTATTTCATCCTTCTGTTAACAATCCAAGAGTGCGGCTGTTTTGCTCCTGAACTTGTTTTCGGTCTTTTAGAGCAACAGCCAGGAGCAGGACGACCTGTTGTGTCTGTTTTTACGATTTTTTGTCCGCAATAGCGACAAATATACTCAATTCTTACTGCCATATTATTTGCCTCCGTTAATTGTTTTCGGTAGTGTTATTGTTGTCACTTTCGATTTTATCTGAAACGGTTGTATTTAATGAGCTTAATTCATTTTTAAACAGCTTTCTTGCTACAAGAACAAAAATGCTTACTAAAAGCAATACTACACAAATAATGCCTATGTAATGGAACAGTTCAACATCATTCAGGAAAATGTCCATAGCAAATGAAATTACTGCACCGAACAAGAATAAAATAATTGCATTAACATTTTTACTGCTTGAAACATTACGGTTTACCACTCCGCCAACATATACTGTCAACGAAGCAACAAATGCAAGAGCAAACACATAGACAACAAAAAGAGCAAAACCGATTTCGGTCAAGCTGTATGCAACCGATGACATTATTAATCCTACCAATGAGAGAATTGCGATTTTTAATGAGGTTTTCAAATTTGACATTTTAATTATCCTTTCTTGATTTGTACTCGTTATAAGCAGCTTGTTTTTCAATCGATGAATAAGAACCGTCCCTGCTTGTGGCGATATCTTTGAGTTGTTTATCTGTTTTATCTGCCATTCGAGCTTCGGCTTTATTCATTTTATCTTGCTGTTCATAAGCGTAGTTTTCCAACTTTCCTAATCCTTCTTGTGCTTTTTCGGAGATTTTTTGGTATTTTTCATTATCTTCAAAAAAGAAATTTAATATCCCACCTATTATTTCTAAAAGAATAATCTCACCTCCTGATGATTACTTCTTGGCTATTTCTCTTATTCTTCTTTCGGAATAGCCGTACTTTTTAGCGAGGTCTTTACTGTTTTTGCCGTTGTATTCTTTCTTGATTTTCTTTGCTATGTACTTTCTGTCAAGCAAATTCATCGGAAATGTTATTTGTTGACCCTTGAACATTGAGTAGAATTGCAATGTGACATCAATTCCGAATACATTTTTTAATTCATCATATATGCCGTTTAAATTGTCGAAATCAGAGTCGATAATAATCATCTCCAAGTCTTTTGTCGTAATTATAATATAGGTGTTCGGATATTTCATTGGAAAAAGCTCTTGTAAATTTCCGAATATATCCAATGACACAAAAAAGCACGCTCGGTGCATCAAGCAAAGAGCGTGCTTTTATAAAGAATAATTTTGTTTGTACCTATTGAAACGTGAATGAGAAAATAGTATAACCCAAATAAATATGATATTTTTATTGTATTTAGGATTTCATCTAAAGCGTGGATTTGAAAACCCCGAAGGCACTTATCAAAAAACGGTGAATGCCAAAGGTGATGGTTAACGTCCACCACAATGGAGAAATCCGAACTTAATGCCAATCGGCAATGGGTTCGGATTTTTTGTTTTTATCAGAGATATCAGTTTTTGAGGTTGTAACAAAAAAGCAGGCGGGACTTCCGTCTCGCCTGCAACTGTACAAAATCCAAAAAATTATAAGGCCTTCTTGATTTTATCGGCTGTTTCTTTTATTTCCGCCTCTGTCCAATCAGGGTCTATCGAAATATGAGCACATTTTTTCAATATTTCCAGGCTTTTCTTACACATATCTTCCGAATATTTCGCATTTTTGTTTACTTCCATATTGAAGGGATTTAAAAGCGGATGGAACGCTCCTTTTTTCTCTAAAATCGGTTTCCAATCATTGTAAACATGTCTGCCGCAGTATCCCGGAATTATGGCATTCACTTTCTCAGCAAACAACTTGCACTCCTCTTCGCTTTCAAACTTAATTGTCAATGCAATACCGCTGTCACCGTCATAGTCATTAGAGGGAATATATTCTGCCGCCTCACCTATCTCTTCAATTAATAGCGCTTTGTTTTTTCTCAGATCCTCAACTATACCGTCAAGCTTTTTGAACTGTTCGCGCATAATTGCGGATGTGATTTCACCGATTCTGTATTCTGTTCCGCAGAAAGGTTCTGTGGAAAAGCCTTTCATCTGGTCCCCAAAATAAGCAATGGCGCCGCTGTCATGATAAATCAAAGCCTTTTCGAAAATATCCTGATTATCTGTAAGAAGAGCACCGCCCTCGCCTGCACTTATAATTTTAAAATAATTAAAACTTAAAGCTCCGGCATCACCAATCGAACCGAGCCTTTTGCCTTTGTATTTACCTCCGTTACCCTGGCAGGCATCCTCCAGAACAAGCAAATTATGCTTTTTGGCAATTGCCATAATTCTGTCCATATCGCAAGGATAACCCATCATATGAACAGGAATAACAGCCTTCGTTCTTTCGGTTATTTTGTTCTCAATATCGTTCGGATCCAACATCAGTGTTTCATCAATTTCCGCAACAACAGGCATGGCTCCGACAGAAACCACCGCAAGTGCGGTTGCTATGTATGTGTATGCAGGAATAATTACTTCATCGCCCGGGCCGATGCCCATACCAATCAAAGCGGATGTGAGTGACGCAGTGCCGGATGTCATAAGAACCGCTCTTTTAACATTGAACATTTCACGGATTTCTCTTTCACAGTTTTCCGTTTCCTTTAACGGTCCGCCATTAACTTTAAAAAGCTCTTTTGAATCAATTACTCTTGCTACCGCATCTTTTTCTTCTTGTCCGATTCTGTACATTTTATTCCTTCCTCTCAAGTTTATTTATGGTTTCTACCGTTCCTAAAACCAAATGAAAATCTGCATCGTCAGAAAATGATTGAACATCATTATATTTAAACATTTTTATTTCATATCCGCCACGGCAAAGCTGATCTTCCGTGGGAAAATATCCCAGAGAACCGTTTGTGTTTGAAAGTGATAACACTTTTAAATCGTTAATCTGTTCATCTATTCTCATGCCGATAACAGAAAACAATTCATAAGGAAACCCGACAAAGGCAACCTTGCCTATACGAATAACATTTTGTTCCAGGAAAAAGTTTTCTTTTTCTTCGTATCCGTTTTCGTAAGAATTTTTTACCTTGTTGTAGTAAACCGCCATTTGCTTATCACAGTTTATTGCTTCAAGAGTATAATTTTCGCATCCCTTAACAGCCTCTTCATAGGGAATCCTTTTTGCATAAGGCAATTTAACTGTGTTTGTTATTGTAGAAAGAGTGACTGATTCAAAATCTGTTATGGTATTGAAAATGCGAACAGCATCTTTTGCTCCGATATTGCCGACTTCTTCAACATAAGTAATGTCTGCAACTGTTCCGCCGTTAGAAATTCTCGGACCTACATCACCCTCGGGTCCGTTAAAAAATGCGGCAACCGCACCTGTTTCTTCTTCCAACGCATCGGTCATTACACCGACCCAGTCACGGCTTATTTTTGTGCTCAAACCGGCAACCGTTCCGTGACAGCCATAATGAATTATACTGCCGATGATTTTATTTTTGCTGTTTTTAAAAGACATAACTGTCATCTCGGGGTTATACGGACCCCATTCGCATTGACCTAAATCTGCATAATTCAAAATATTAAGCTGTCGGCGATTTATTCCCACTTTACTTTTGCCGAATCCGACTCCTACCGTTACCTCTTCCTGCGAATTTACTGCATCGTCTACCGCAGAAAGAACCTGAGGCATTAAAATTTCTTCATAATAAGGTCTGTCAATATCTCCCCAACCAGGCATATTGTTGGTAGACGGACCGGTGTGAGTGTGAGTTGCGCTTATCAGAATATTGCCTTCGGGAATTTTATATTTTTCATTTATTGCGTTTCTGAAAAAATCCGCAATTTCATTATCTAAAAGGCAAACACTTACAGTCACCATTAAAGCTTTGCTTTCACCGCAGGTAAAAGCAAACGCAGTTGCCGTAAGGTTATCGTTTATGCCATCTGAATATAAATCCGGTCTATACCCAAAAAGTTGTCCGCCGACTTTTGGCGTAATGTCTTTTCTGCCGACGCCTGCAAAAAATTTGTTTGCCACAATATCACCCTTTTTATAGTCTTATGTTTTGATTTTATTATTTTACTAATATAATAGCAATACCTTAAATTCTTGTTTTATACCCAAAAATTCACACATTTGTTGACTCGTCTGATTTTTTATGATAGCATAAATCAGGTGATTAAAAATGCTTTACCAACCAATTTTAAATAACAGAAATTCTCCCATAGTTACTTTAGGCGAAATAGGTAACTTTACGGTTCACCGTCACTATGAGGTTGAACTCGTCTATTCGGTAAAAGGATCTTACAAAATAATTCTGAACAATGAACCATATCTTTTAAAAGAAGGCATGATGATTTTCATACCGGGCTTTATGCCTCATGAAGCAGTAGCAACAGCTGAAAACAGCCTTCAGCTTTTAATTGAAGCCGGTCCGTTGTTTTTGGGAGATTACTTCGACGAAATTTCTTCAATCGTCCTGAAAAATCCTGTATTGGATTTGAAAGCAAGTGAATTCGGCAAAAAAATAAATATAATTTTAAGCGAAATAATAGAAGCAAAAAAAGAGTTTACGGTCAGCAACAACCTGATTATTTGCGGCAATGTCACAAAACTCTTCGGTTACTTTGCCAAAGAATTTTCTGCGGAATCAAAGGATGTCAACATAAAAAATGCAAACAAATTCAAAAACATTGAAAAGGTGTTGGATTTGATACATTACAATTTCAACGAAAACCTTACCATTGAAAAAGCTGCTTTGATTTCAGGCTACGGAAAGAGCAATTTTTGCAAAATTTTTAAAAATATTACGGGTATAAGCTTTCACCAATATTTAAACAATTACAGGATTGAACGCTCAAAGTTTTATTTGAGAAATTCCGATTCGGCAGTTTTTGAAATCGCCGAAATCGTAGGATTCAATGATTCAAAAAGCTTTTGCAGAGTATTCAAAGAAATCACCGATAAAACACCGATGGAATATAAAGCAATGGCACAAGCACATAAAACAGATAAAATTTTATAACCGCACCTAACGATTTTTAAATCTACTTTTATATTTGCAACAATGTGAGGAAATCAAAATTTGCAATATCATTTTACGGTAAGCAAAATTCCCATTGAAAGCTCTTCACGGGTACATTCAAAAATTTCTTCAAGCTTTTCAGCTTTTGAAAGTGCCGATTCACGGTCGGGAATATAATTTCTGTCCGCATATCCCACATAAATATATTTCGGGATACTGCTCATAATACATACCCAACATTTCTGTATGTTTATGACGATAAACTGGTGTTTACATACAACTTCAAAGATGGTACGGAAACCATCACACTCGAGGAAATAGAAGCCGCTTTCGGTTCGGATTTAAGCCAGAGCGCTCCACCGCTGAATGCACGGGTATATTTATGCCCGTGCATTTCTTATGCAACGGCTTTTTGAGAGAGGAAAAGAAAATTTTTCTATGAACCGATGTTTTTGCGTGCAAAAACGAGGAATTTGAAGCGGTTTTTATTCTCAAATTGAAATTTGTTGTTGTGACTTCGTTCGGAGCGGTTCAAAAAAGCAAAGAGTTTGGGCAGACACGGTGTGATGTGTCTGCCCGGATTTTTTTATATTTAAGGGATGTTCAATCAATATACTTTTAAAGGAATCGGAATTATAATATAATGTAGCATTAAGAATTATTTGGATTTCCTTTTGTGATATCTATGAAAGTGAAATCTGTTTCTGTCTCAAGCGAACAAAACAGTTATTCGATTCATTATTTTAATTGTCATCTTTCCCATCTGCATTTCAGTAATTTTCCACATTGTAACAATAATAATTTGTCAATCGGTTTCAAACACAAATAAAAGTACCGTTTTATTCAAAAAAACATCCTATAAACTGCATTAAAAAAATTTTTTAAAAATTTTGCAAAAAAGGCTTGACTTACCCGAATTTTTGTGATATATTAATCGAGCGTTCTGCGGAACACAGCAAAATATGCTGGTGTAGCTCAGTTGGTAGAGCAGCTGATTTGTAATCAGCAGGTCGGGGGTTCGAGTCCGTCCACCAGCTCCAATTTAATATGGAAGAGTTCCCGAGCGGCCAAAGGGAGCAGACTGTAAATCTGCCGTCAACGACTTCGGTGGTTCGAATCCACCCTCTTCCACCAGTTAAGGTTTGTACCGCAAGGTATGAACCTTAATTTTTTTGCATAAAAAAATCATCCCACATAAAAGGAGTATTCATATGAGCAAAATTTTCAAAGCGTTTTTATCGGGTCTTATGCTTCCGTGCCTCGGTGCAATGGGTACACCTCATAAATTCAGCTCCGCAAAATTCAAGAGAAATAATCCCGAACCGCTTAAATTCGGCAAAGACGGAAAATTCCGCATTCTTCACCTCACCGACATTCATGATGTTGAACCCGAAATGGATGACGATGAGAACCGTGAAATCCCCGAAAGCCGTGACAAGGAAACCCTCAACGTTATCGAAAAGCTTGTTGAAAAGACAACTCCCGACCTCGTTATTTTCGGCGGTGACAACATCAGCGGATACTGGGAGGAGTTTACCTATGACCTTGTAAGAAGCACCATTCAGAAGATTACAGCACCTATAAGGGAAAGAAATATTCCCCTTTGCGTTGTTTTCGGCAATCATGACGGTGAAGAAGGTTTCCACACAGAATTCCAGATGATGCAGTATATGGAATACTCCAACTGCCGCTCAAACCTCAACGATGCTGATGTCTATGGCTGCGGCAACTGTTGCGTAACGATAAAAAACAGTGCAGGCGATAAAGATGCATTCGCTCTCTGGCTTATAGATTCAAATGACTATCAACGCAATTCGGAAGGCGGTCTGTCTTATGACTGCGTTCACGACGACCAGATTGACTGGTACGAAAAAAGAGCGTCTGAACTCAAAACCGAAAACGGTGGCAATCCTCTGCCCTCGGTTCTTTTTCAGCATATGCCCGTTCAGCAGATGTGCGACGGTCTGAAAGAAGTTACTGCGGATGACGATTACTCTTTGTTCCGTGACGGAAAATATTTCAAGTTCGGTCACAAAACCATTGAAGGAAGAATCAGAGAATGTCCCTGCCCTCCGTCACTTGAAAACGATCACAGAAGACAGTTTGAGAGCTGGAAAAAGACGGGCGGAATGATTGCAGCTTTCTTCGGTCACGACCACGTCAACGATTTTCATATAAATATCGACGGCATTGACCTTTATCAGACACTCGGCACAGGATATTTCACCTACGGTGAAGAGAGAGGCGGAAGACTGATTGTTCTTGACGAAAACAATCCCGAAAGCATTTACACAGAATCAATCGAAATCGCAAGGATAACCGATACGGAAATATAGTTTTGTAAAATCTTGACTTATATATATGTATTGTGATAATATTAAAATATTATGAATATGGGAGTGATATCTTTGGATTTCAAAGAAAGTACCTTTATGTATGCAATAGCGCTCGCCGTTGTTGCATTCGTAACACTGCAGTCCGTTTTCTTTATTGTTAAGTCGTGGAAACACGCAAAAGAACTCGGCATCAAAAAGGAAACACTCAAGAACACAGTTGTTTCCAGCATTCTTTTCACCGTTGCGCCCGCAATTTCAATTCTTGCAACAGTTATCGTTCTTGCAAACGCACTCGGTATCGTTCTTCCCTGGATAAGACTTACCGTTATCGGCAATCTCGCATACGAAACAACAGCTGCACAGACCGCTGTTGAAGCAATGGGCGGAACTCTTACAAACTCAATTGCAGACCCTCAGCAGTTCTCAACAGTTGCCTGGGCTATGACAATCGGCAGCATTGCTCCCCTTCTTATGCTTCCGTTCGTTTGTAAAAAGCTCCAGAACAAAATCGGCAAGGCTGTTAACAAAGACGAAAAAGCAGCAAAGCTCGGCGACGCTATTTCGGCTGCTGCATTCATCGGTATTATTTCAGCTTTCATTGCAAGAGCAATAGCAGGCACAACCTCCGACGGTGTCGGCAACGCAGGCTTTATGTCAATCGCAGTTCTTATTGTTGCAATGGTTGCAATGGTTATTCTCGAAGCAATCTGCAAAAAGTGGAACCTCGAAAAGCTCCGTCCGTTCACAATGCCTATCGCAATGTTTATCGGTATGGGTGCAGCAATGCTCTTTGAAGCTGTTCTTCCCGAAAATATCGTTAACTTCGTCTGGAGATAATAGAAAGGAGAGAATGAATTATGCAGAAAACATATTTTGACAAGGTTCACAGATGGGGCATCCTCTGGAACATCGGCGCATTGCTCATGCTCCTTTCAATCCCCGTTGCAATTTCAACATATTTCGGTGCTTGGCCTGAGCTGAGCGTTCTCTGGTCTGTTCTCAGCAAGCTCATGCTCCTCTACTGGGTAACAGCAGTTATTGAAGTTATCACATATGTTCCCATGCTTGGCGCAGGCGGAACCTACCTCAGCTTTGTTACCGGCAACATCACAAACCTCAAGCTTCCCGTAGGTCTTGCAGCTATGGAAAACGCAAAGGTTCGTGCAAACACCGAAGAAGGCGAAGTTATTTCAACAATCGCTATCGGCGTTTCATCAATCACAACAACCGTTATTATCGCTGTGGGTGTTCTTGCATTCTCACCCGTTCTTCCTCTCATCACTGCGGAAGGTTCGGCATTCAAGCCCGCATTTGAGTGGGTTCTTCCCGCTCTCTTCGGTGCACTCGGTGCAAGCTACTTTGCAAAACATTGGAAGCTCGTTCCCCTGCCCGTTATCGTAGGCGTTATCGTGCTTATCTTCTCCCCCACAATGGGTGTTGGTACACTTATGTTTGTAACAATCGTTGCAGCTGTCGGTGGTGCATTTGCTCTTTACAAGACAAACAAATTATAATTGACAGAGCCATTCCGTTCTTCTGAACGGAGTGGCTTTTTATATGATGTTTATAAAAATATTCTTATTTTTTTATTTGTTGTGCAAATTAACACTTGATATCAGGAAGAATTTAGGGTAATATATTATAGGTAATTTTTATCATCTCTTTTGAAAGGAGAAATTCAAAATGATTAACTATTCACGCGAAGTACAGGAAATGTGCTGCGTAGCCAAGGGTCCCAACCACGGTCCCGCTCCCATCCCCGAAGAGGGCAAGTGGGTTAAGGCTTACGAAATCAAGGATATTTCCGCTTTCACACACGGTGTTGGCTGGTGTGCTCCCCAGCAGGGCGCTTGCAAGCTTTCACTCAACGTTAAAAACGGTATCATCGAAGAAGCTCTTGTTGAAACAATCGGTTGCTCGGGTATGACTCACT
>JAFYUD010000013.1 GCA_017549665.1 Clostridia bacterium
CTGCCTTGGGGCTGGGCATCAAGCCACGGGGACCGAGAACCTTACCGAGACGACCAACAAGACCCATCATGTTGGGAGCAGCGATACATACGTCGAAATCCATGAAGCCTTCGCCCTGGATTCTTGCAACGAGATCTTCTGCGCCTACTACTTCTGCGCCGGCTGCAACAGCTGCATCAGCTTCTGCACCCTTTGCGAAAACAGCAACTCTTACCTTCTTACCTGTACCGTTGGGAAGAACAACAGCGCCTCTGACCTGCTGGTCTGCGTGACGTGAGTCAACACCGAGACGAACGTGAACTTCAACAGTCTCATCAAACTTAGCCTTAGCTGTCTGACAAGCAAGCTCGAGTGCTTCTTTGGGATCGTATACTTTTGTCAGGTCAACAGCTTTTACACTGTCAACATATTTTTTACCATGTTTCATTCTTTATTTACCTCCGGCTCAGTCAGCAACGACAACGCCCATGCTGCGAGCTGTACCAGCAATCATGCTCATTGCTGCTTCTACGCTTGCTGCGTTAAGGTCGGGCATCTTCTGTTCTGCGATTTTTCTGATCTGCTCACTTGTGATAGTAGCTACCTTTGTCTTGTTGGGGACACCTGAACCACTCTCAAGTCCGCAAGCCTTCTTGATAAGAACAGCTGCAGGAGGAGTCTTTGTGATGAATGAGAAGGAACGGTCTGCGTAAACAGTGATGACTACGGGGATGATAAGACCCATATCATTCTTTGTACGCTCGTTGAATTCCTTTGTGAATGCCATGATGTTGACACCATGCTGACCGAGAGCAGGGCCAACGGGGGGAGCCGGTGTTGCTTTGCCGGCGGGGATCTGAAGCTTAATAAAGCCTGTAACTTTCTGTGCCATAACTGCACCTCCAAAAAAAATGTGGTAGTGGCGGAGTGAGTATATCTCTCCTCCCACAGGATAGCTGCAAGAACTACCCTATAACAAGCGGGCATAGCCGCACATTACCAGAAATATGTTTTATCAGTCAAGAGCAGGCTCAACCTGATCAAGACCAAGCTCGATGGGAGTTTCACGACCCATCATTGAAATAATAACACGAGTAACGTCATTTTCAACGTCGATCATGTCAACCGTGCCCTGGAATCCGTCGAAGGGACCACCGATAACAGTAACAAGATCACCTACTGCATAGCTGAGCTCAACGCTGCGCTTTTCAACGCCCATTGAGATAACCTCTGCTTCAGTAAGAGGACGGGGCTTGCTTTCGGGGCCTACAAAGCCTGTACAGCCTCTGGTATTTCTTACGACGTACCATGCCTCATCAGTCATCTTCTGTTCACCGGCTTTTTCATCATAGAAAACGCCCATTTTAACAAGGACATATCCGGGGAAAATTTTTCTCTCGACCTCTCTTGTTCTGCCGTCTTCCCTGATTTCTGTAACGATCTCAGTAGGAACTCTGACCTCAAGAATCTGGTCGTGCATCTTACGGTTTTCAACTACTTTTACTATATTATCGGCAACTTTGTTTTCATAGCCGGAATAAGTATGGACTACAAACCATTTTGCGTCTTCCATTTAAGTTCTACCTCCCGTAGTCTGCGATAAGAAATTACTTTGTTGTGTCTTCTGCTGCATCTTCGTCAGCATGATCATGACCTGCATGCTCATCTGCATCTGCAGCATCGTCTGCTTCTTCACTTACTGATTCTGCAGCGATAACATCCTGAACGCCTCTGATACCTTCTGTCAGAGCCCAGTCTGTAAGCCAGATAACCGCACCAACAACAACAGTAACGATAAATACTATAAGAGTATTTCTGAGTACTGTCTTTCTGTCGGGCCAGATAACCTTCTTGCATGTACCTTTGAAATCCTTGAAGAATTTCTGGATAGCCTTGAGCATTCTTGTGAAGATATTGCCCTCTTTCTTGGGCTTGCTCTGCTTAATGCGTTCCTTCTTAGCCTTCAGAGCATCTTTTTCGGCCTGTTTCTGAGCTTTTAAAGCTTCTTTGTCGACCTGTTTGTTTTCATCAGCCACTTGAAGAATCTCCTTTCATAGTCGGATAGCGATTTACGTTCCGATTACTTGGTTTCCCTGTGAAGAGTGTGCTTCTTGCAGAATCTGCAGTACTTGTTCATCTCTAATCTGTCAGGTGTGTTCTTCTTATTCTTCATTGTGTTGTAATTGCGCTGCTTGCATTCTGTACAAGCAAGAGTAACCTTAACTCTCATGACGGCACCTCCATAATTAATGTAGCCTCCCTCGTTTACAGGGGGTTTAAGACGCAAAAATTGCGCACAAAAAAACAACCCCTTGAAGAGGTATAAACAATATACCACATTATTGCAACCATGTCAAGCACTTTTTTAAGTAACTTATGCACAATTTTAAGCAATCACCTTCTGCATTATGCAATATACAATGCACAAGAAACGGGCTGCAAGCTGCCGCACAAAGCGACAATTCACAGCCCGTCATTCATTATCTGCCTGTCAGCTGAGCGAAATACTCAGCAATACCAAGGAAGAATATCCTGACAACGTCACCGATATTATAAATCTTGGTAAAATCAAACGAATCATTATGAACAGATGCTTCATTCTCCCCACAGAATCTGACGTCATCAAGACTCATTGTACCCTCCGTGCCGTCAAATATGAATTCCAGCTCAGTAACATTACAGAGAGCATCATTCGAAAGCGTAACACCGAAGTCAACACCGTAAATATGTATGTTGTTGATAACTGCAGTAACTTCGTGCCACTGTCCGTCAGCAGGAATCTCAACCTCATCCGCTGCGGTTTCATACCAGTTTACGCTGCTGATGCTGATACGCAGTCCCTTAAAGACGAGCTTTTCACAGCCGTTGTTGCGAACCTTAAAGCTTACACTTCCGTAATCATTATAATTATAATCCTCATCATCAAATCTGACATTTTTCAGTCCATTTCTTGCAGTAATAACGGGACTGAGAGTAAATTCACCTGAAAAGCCTGACGCATCAAGAGAATCACTGAAGTCGATTTCTGCATTTTTACCTGTCCAGGAGTCATAATAATCTGAAAATTCATCGTCAGTCACACGCCAGATTCTGTCGTACTCACATTCTGCCCACTGCTTACCATCAGAATATTTTGCACCATCCGGCTTTGAAGTAACAAACGGACTTACGGGCATACATATTCTGCCGTCTTCAGATGAATAAAGATTTGCATTCATATTTCCCAGGGAATAAGCATAGCTTGCAGCAACAGGTGTCTTTACCTTTTCATTATATATAATAACAGTGTTTTTATCCGCAATCCGAGCATCTGCCTTTACGAACACACCGCTTTCGTCTGCTACGGCAAAGCCTCTGAGCTCTGTCCCCTTACACATAAGACCGTCCCCGGCATTTGTTATTGTGACATAGACCTTTCCGTCTCTGATTTCATAAGACTGAGCAGACGGTGCAGTGTAATCATAATCACCACCGTAAACCAGTGCCCCTGCACTGTATGCCATTCTCTCACCGATTTCCCTTTTGCACTCAGGATGAATCGCACCGGCTGCCTCGAGATATGTAAGAGGAATATCGTAAATCGGAACTACCGCCCTTGAAGCTGACTGCTGAGACTGAATATGTGTAAAGCCGATATTCATATCAAGCAGATCGCTTCCGTCAGCATTATGATAAGGATAAGAAGCAAGCTGCGTGAATACAACCGGCAGAAGACCGTCAGTATAGCCGAAATGCTCTGTGTATGACTTCTGCATAAGATCAAACATCTGTCCGTACTGCTGAGCAGTCTTTCCGAATATGACATCACTTTCACCCTGATACCATATCATACCCGAAAGCTTCATATTGCGAAGAGGAGCAATTTTAAGATTGAAATTGCAGCCCATATCATAATATATACTTCTTTCAGCTTCATTCCATGTATCTGCAGTATAATACTCACCGAAGGAAGCGAGCATATCCCTTACCTCAGGACAGCCGTCAACAGCATCCGGTGAAATCCAGGACGCAATTACCGAGCCGCCCAGAGCTGCACTGATAATACCTACGGGCATATCCAGCTCTCTTGCTGTTGAAGCCGCAAAGAAATATGCAACGGCACTCATATTGTAAACAGCTTCATTCTCACCGTTCACCCACTGAACTCCTGCAATATCCTTCTGAGGCTCATACGGCACAAGTCCGGTTGAACCCTTATATTCATTTACCGCAGGAACAAGCATCACACGAAGCCACTTGCCAAGCTTCTTGTTTTCGGCATACATCACTGCACCGTCCTTATCCTGAATAAGGGGATACTGCATATTACTTTGTCCTGCTGAAAGCCACAGCTCACCGAAAACCACATTGTCGAGAGTTTCGAATTTCACACCGTCAGCCTTAAGAACAAGAGTATACTCCTCATAGCTTCCCGAAGGAGCATCAAAGACAACGGAAAACTCACCGTCTGCACCTGTCACACTGACACCTTGTGCAGCCGTACGTCCGTCAGAGCCGTAAAGCTCTGCAGTTATAACACTTCCGGGGCGTGATATACCTGAAATAACCGCTGTTTCATTCTGCTTGAAAAGCATTCCGTCTGCATAAAAGCTATAGACATCTGCCTGAACTGATGCTGCACTGCCTGTTACAGCAGCAGTAAAAACCATAAGGATTGCAAGCAGAACAGAAAATATTTTCTTCATATCCGAATCTTCCTTCCGACTGTTATATAATGTAATTATACTTCATTACGCCTGAAAATGCAACACAATCAGAGAGGGAGGATAAATTATCATTTGACATACAATACATAATGTGTTATTATAGTATCGGAGTATAATGCAGGAAAGGACGAATATAAAATGAAAAAGAAGATTTTTTCAGCAGCAATATGTGTGATTCTCAGCACATGTCTTTTATTCAGCGGTGTTACGGCATCAGCTCTCACTGCTGCAGAAATCATCGGTGCCATCACAGGTGTAACCAGTGGCGGCTCAAG
>JAFYUD010000180.1 GCA_017549665.1 Clostridia bacterium
CATAATCACAGACGCAGCAGATGCGGCATTAAGTGATTCCGCTCTGCCTTTCATCGGTATGGTTATACGCTCACAGACTGAAATAACCTCGTCACTCAGTCCGTTACCCTCATTGCCCACGGCACAGATAACACCTTTTGATCTGTCCATTTTCGTTACGGGCAGTGCATCACTGTCAGGTACAGCCGCATAGGTCTTCATTGAGTGTGCTGAACATTCCCTGAAAAACTCAGGCAGGTCACCCACCATAATAACGTTAAGACGGAGAAGTGAGCCCATTGCAGCCCTTAAAGCCTTGGGGTTGTAAATGTCACATCCGCCGCTGACAATAATGCCGTCAAGTCCCAATGCCTCTGCCGTACGTGCAGCTGCACCGAGATTTCCGGGGGTCTGGACATTTTCCAGAGCAATATACATACCATTATAGTTTATTTTATCAATATTATTATTTTTGTCAAGTGTTTTGCATATACAAAATACGCCCTGCGGATTTTTTGTATCCGAAAGCTTGAGTGAAATCTCTTCAGTTATGACAAAACTTTCCTTACAGGAATCAAGTAAAACAGCCAGTTCTTCACCATGCTCAGCCATGGCTTTTTCTGTCACAAATACTGTTTCTGCGGCATGTCCGTTAAGTGCTGCATCGCAACACAAACGAAGCCCTTCAAGAAAAAAAGAGCCTGTTTTTCTGCGCTCTGAGCTGTCTGTACACAGCTTCACCGCCTGCTTTATTCTGTCATTATTCCTGCTTGTAATACTTAACATAAGTCTCTCCTAAAAACGGAAAAAAGGGAATGCTTCAGCATCCCCTGTTATTCACTTGATTATTTGAGTGCAGCCTTAGCCTGCTCTGTAAGAGCTGTGAATGCTGCGGGATCAGCAATAGCGATCTCTGAAAGCATCTTTCTGTTAAGAGTGATGCCGGCCTTTGAAAGACCGTTCATGAATGTTGAGTAGTTCATGCCGTTGAGCTTGCAAGCAGCTGAGATTCTTGTGATCCAGAGACGACGGAAGTTTCTCTTCTTCTGCTTTCTGCCTACGTAAGCATAGTTACCTGACTTCATAACAGCCTGCTTAGCTGTCTTGAAAAGTCTTGACTTTGAGCCATAGTAACCCTTAGCAAGCTTTAAAACTTTATTTCTTCTCTTAC
Organism: Clostridia bacterium; assembly: GCA_017549665.1. The sequence continues at coordinate 1,151 of JAFYUD010000180.1, forward strand.
GAGTCATTGTAGCGCCTTTAATACGTGCCATTGGTAAGTTACCTCCTGATTATTAATTATTTGTAGGGAATAAGCTTCTTAATCTGCTTTACGTTTGTCTTATCAGCACAAGTTGTCTGACGAAGATTTCTTTTTCTCTTAGAAGTCTTCTTGTTGAGGATGTGAGACTTATATGCGTGAGCACGGATAACCTTACCAGTCTTGGAAAGCTTAAAGCGCTTCTTAGCACCGCTGTTTGTTTTAATTTTGGGCATAATTAATTCCTCCTGTTTTTTATTGACTATTACTTATTGGGCTTTGCTGCAAGGAACATGAGCATCATGCGTCCTTCAAGCTTTGCAGGCTTTTCGATAACGCCTGTTTCGCTGCACATCTCAGCGAATTTTGCCATTATCTCAAGACCTCTTTCGGGATGAGCCATCTCTCTTCCTCTGAAACGGATAGCAACTTTTACCTTGTTACCCTTTGAAAGGAATTTGTTAGCATGATTTGCCTTAGTTTCAAGGTCATGCGTATCGATATTTAAAGAAAGCTGAACTTCTTTGATATCAATCTGATGCTGATTCTTCTTTGCTTCCTTCTCTCGCTTCTGCATCTCAAATCTGTACTTACCGTAGTCCATGATTTTACATACGGGCGGTTTAGCCTGAGGAGCGATTTTTACTAAATCGAGATTTCTCTGAGCCGCTATTTTGAGAGCGTCTGCGGCAGACATAATACCGAGCTGTTCGCCGTCATCTGTGACAACTCTTAACTCCTTGTCACGGATTTCTTCATTCAGCTGCATTTCCTTTGTACTGATGTTCAACACCTCCGAATAATAAACAAAAAGCGCAGATTTTCACCCGCACTCATACAATAATCCCCGAAGTAAACTCAGGAAGAATATTGACCTTACGAGAATCGTGTCTGCAAGGTGAGTACGGCAAAGCCGTCTGCTTTGTTTTGCGAAGACATTATAATACATAAATTCACGTTTGTCAATACCTGTTTTAAATTTTTTTATCGTCAATAAAAACAATAATATCCTCAACCCTGCAGTTGAGAATTGTACACAAATCATCAATTTTATGAGTAGATATTCCGTCACCTTTTCTGATACGGTCAATGGTAGCACTACTGATGCCATAGCTATTGATAAGGGTATATGTACTAACACCCCTGGCTTTAAGCGTATTCCAAAACGGATCGTATTTTATCATCAGTTACCACCAATTATTATGGTACTTTGAAACACTACTCTTGACAATAGTCATAATTATGACTATAATTTAAATGTATTATTGTTATATCAATGTTCATTTTGAACAATATAATGATTCTACTAAAAAAACACGGAAAAAGAGGGTTTGAAAATGGAAAGTATTTTCGAAAACATCGGTGAAAAAATCAAGGGTTTTGCCATTGTATCATTTGTCATTGAAGCAATCGCAGGGTTAATCGCAGGCGTAGCTTTGGCAGCCGCATGGGAATCTGCAGCTGCACTTCTCATTCCTGTTGCTGCTATATTTGTCGCTTTAGGCTCAAGCTATTTTTTATACGGCTTCGGAGAGCTTGTAGAAAACTCTGCAATCATAGCAAACAACAATAAGAACACAAACAAAATCATTGCAGAAGACGAGCTTCCTGAGCTTTAAGAGGTGAAAGTATGGAAAGATATACCACCTTAGCAAAAGGTACAGAAAATCTTTATATAAAGAACTGTCCTGTTCTGATTACAGCTAATGCATTAGTCAAGGATAATAATTCTGACAGAGTTTTGGCACAGTTAAAATTCAAGAATATCTCAGACCACACAATCAAAGCAGTAAAAGTCGAGATAATTCCTTATTCCGTTGAAAATGATGAACTGGCTGAAAGAACAGAGGCTCAATATCTCGACCTTTCTGCAGAATACAATGGAGAATTCGGTCAGAAACAACCTATTTACTTACCTGACAACACAACCCGTTCTTTTAAAATAGTCTGCAAATCTGTCATTTTTGCCGATGGCAAATGGGAAAATTCAGAAAACACAACCTGCGAACAGGTTGTGTATCCCATCGGAATTAAAGATTCTATAAGTGATAAAAAAAATTTTTCCGAATTCATTTCTTTTGCAGAAAAAGAAGAGATAAAGAACAATACAGAAATTTTCTGGCAGAAACATAATAAAGAAGAAATCAGTAGTCGTATTTCATTTCTTAAAAAAAATATCGTTTATGCAAGTTCTGAATTATCAGAAGAAACAAATAACACAATTGAGCAATACACAAAAATCTTATCTGAGGAAAGAAAAGCTGACGAAGATTTTTCAGAGACAGAAACAAAAGCAATCAACTCTTTTGATGAATTAAAATCCAAACTTGAGTCTGCAAAAAACGGCATTATCAAAAAAAATTCAAAGAAAACTAAAATAATTATTGCAACAACTTTAACAACTACTGTTTTAGTTTCTGTTTTTATTTTTATTTACTCTACAATTATTGTACCGGAATTAAATTATCAAAAGGCAATAAATCTTATGCAAAATGGTGATTTTGATACGGCAATTGTAATGTTTGAAGAACTTGGCGACTATAAAGATTCAAAAAAAATGATAACAGAAACAGAAAATGAAAAAACGTATAGATATGCTTTAACGGCTTTTAATAATGGATATTATAGCAACGCGATTAATTCGTTTAAATCAATTTTTTATTACAAAGATTCTGCCGAAAAAATTAAAGAAGCGGAAGAAAAAATTAAAGAAGCGAAATATGAACAAGCAATGTATTATTTTAATAAAGAAAATTACACAAATGCCGAAGAATTATTTACAAATTTAAATTTCAGAGATTCACATGCAATGGAATTATACTGTAAGGCAAAGTCTGCCGAAAGAACAAACATTATCACCGCTTATAATTCATACACGTGCATTGCATCAGTATATACCGATTTCAAATATATAAATTCTGTTAATGACCGCATTAAGCTGATTAAAGAATATTTACCTTACACAGGCACATATACTTTTACAAAAGGTTACGGCGAAAACGCAAAATATTTTGAAGGAGACAGCAGAACTGTTGAAATCAGAATCAGTTCTAACGATCAAATCAAAATTTATATTAAAGATTTACGCAAAGAATATACTCTAAAAAAATCAGATAACAATGCCTATGATTATCAATTTTCAGATTACTACATTTCAAAAGATACATTATATTTAAGTAGTAGTTTTTATGATTCTTATTTCAACAAATAAAAAATAAAAAGAGTTGGGTAGCAAAAAAAATGCAAAAAGAGGATATTATTTTTGAATATCAAGAACAAATTAAAGAATTAAAAAAAGAGTGGAAAAACATATTTTATTTTGCATCAGATAACAATCCTAAAATAGTTGACACTGAATTATATCACCACATATCAATGAACACATATAACGACGACAATGAAAACATCAAGAATTTAGTCAATGAATGCAAAATATTTAACTCTAATACTAATATACCTATCGAATTTCTATACAAAATGTCTAGAGAACAACTCGATGACATACTTAAAAATGCAAAGTCATCACTTACAAAATCCAAGAGTTTGATTCAACAAATCGACTGGACTTTAAACAATTGATAATTCCAATCAACAAAAAGCACGGACAGAAATGTCCGCGCTTTTTTATCTAAAAATCAAATATAATCATTTTTATCACAATTCCACTACTCAAAATCTGTAACCATATTGACAAATCCCTCTTTCGCCACTATACTCTACTTAACACCAATTGTAAAGAGGTAAAAAGATGTCAGATAAGCTTACTGTCAGAAAAAAGTACAATCTTATCAATGCATTCAGGCTGATTGCATCATTTTTTGTTATTGCAATCCATGTTCACTTCCCCGGAACTGCCGGAAACATTGTCATTGATGCTGCACGATTCGCAGTGCCGTTTTTCTTCATGGCTTCGGGATTTTTCAGCTTTTACGGCGCAGATACCGATGTACCGAAGAAGATATTAAACAAAATAAAAAATGTCCTGATTCCGTTTCTCGGTGCAGTGGTCATATATTTTGTGTACCATGCTGTTGACGAGGGCGTCGGTGTGGTTGCAAAAAGGATTTTTTCGTCAAAATCATTGCTCGAATTTTTTGTATTCAATGACACGACCGTATCGGGTCATCTGTGGTTTTTGCCTGCTTTGATATACACATACCTTGTTTTCTTCATTTTCGCAAAGCTTAAAATCACAGATAAAGTTTACTTCCTGATTCCCGTATTATTCATTGCAGGTGTGGCTCTCAAGGAAATCATTTACTATGTCAAGCCTGCTTCGGAAATACTCAGAGAAGGCTATTTCTGCAGAAACTTCATCTTCCTGGGACTTCCCTTTTTCCTGCTTGGTCACTACATAAAAGCCAACGAAGAAAAGCTTATTAACAAGCTCTCAAATCCAGTACTGATATCAATGATATTGCTTGGCACTGCAGAGGCTGCACTTGTCGGTTCTCTTCACGCACAGAAGAGTATATACATCGGCTCATTCGTCGCAGTTTTTGCGCTGTTTGTATTTGCGATCAAAAACGAAGACAGCATTAAAACGCCTCACTTGTCATCATGGGGAGAAAAATATTCACTGTACATCTACATTATCCACATCCTGATAAGAGACGCAATAAATATAACAGCAAAATATATTCCCGCTTTCAAAAGCATGTGCAACAAACTTACCCCTGTAATGCCGATTATTATATTTATATTATCCGTCATAGTATCGGCAATTTATTTCTTTGCAAAAAACAAGGTCAAAAAACTGACTGCAAAAAAGAAAGCTTAATATCCCGCCACAGTCAGAAATGTCTGTGGCTTTTTATTTTATCTCTTGCCAATTCCGTTTTTTGGTGATATTATATTTACAATTGCAGAAAATAAGGTGAAATATATGATAGGTTTAGGAACAATTATAAACACAGCCGCTATTATTCTCGGCGGTCTTCCGGGGCTGATTTTCGGCAAGAAAATTCCCGTACGTCTTCAGGACACGCTGATGAAAGCAAACGGTGTGTGCGTGCTTTTTATTGGTATAGCAGGTGCATTACAGGAGATGTTTACTGTTGAAAACGGTAAAATTTCCACCGTCGGAACAATGATGATGATCGGTGCGTTTGCAATCGGTGCAATAATCGGTGAAATTCTGAATATCGAGCATCATATGGAACGATTCGGTGAGTGGCTGAAGAAAAAGACAAAAAGCGATAAGGATATGTCTTTCGTTGACGGATTTGTCACAGCATCGCTGACAGTATGCATCGGCGCAATGGCAGTAGTAGGCTCAATCAAAGACGGCATAAACGGAGACTATTCAATACTTGCAGCAAAGGCAGTACTTGACTTTATAATAATACTTATAATGACAGCATCAATGGGCAAGGGCTGCATCTTCTCAGCGATCCCCGTACTGATTTTCCAGGGATCAATAACACTGCTTTCAAGGCTCATTGAACCGATAATGACAGAAACCGCACTCTCCTACCTTTCATTGACAGGCTCAATGCTTATATTCTGCGTTGGCGTAAATCTCGTGTGGGGCAAGAAAATCAAAGTTGCAAACCTTCTGCCGACTATTGTAGTTGCTGTTATATGGGCAATCGTCGAAAATCTGATATAAGAAAAAGCTATCCTTGACGGATAGCTTTTTTATTATTCTGCTTCTGTTGTGTCAGCTGCTTCTGCTGTTACTTCAGCTGCAGACTTTTTTGATTTACGGCTGAAAATTATTGCCGTCACAATAAGCTGTAAAGTTCCGATAACGGACAGAATCACAGCAATATTTGCATAAGGTGTAACATAATCAAATTCTACTGTATGCTCACCTGCGTCAAGAAGAACACCGCAGAACATTGTATTGACATTAAGAAGCTCAGCTTCTTCACCGTCAACATAAACTGTCCAGCCATCAGAATACGGAATCTGAGTTGCAAGAATCTTTGATTCATCAAGACTGATTGTACCCTTGACATTATTCTCGGATTCAGCAATTTCTACATTTTCGAGAATATCAGACTTACGTGCGTTTACATCATTTTTTATATTTTCAAGTTTCTGATAGCAAAGATTCAGAGATTCAAATGTAAACTTACCCACATGTCCGAATTTAATGGTAATTTCATTATAAGAAATATCATCCTCATAATATTCTTCGGGCATGACATAGCCGAGAGGAACTGCATAGGTATTAATACCTGACGTGAATGAATGTGCAGGAGTACAGTAAGTAAATCCGTTAACGTTGTTTGTAATATCAGACTTTGTCAGAACAGAAACCTGCTCAGGGGCAGCCTCATAAAACTTTTTGAGTGCAAGACGTTTTTCCGAGATTTTATCAACTTCAGTTTCACCTGTACCGTCAGCAGCTATTGCTTCGATGTTATTTACAATCTGCTTATCGTAAATATCATAAGAAGAATACGGTTCAAACTCAAACTCAACTGCTTCAAGATAAAATTCTGAGTCACCGACAACAGGAACCTTGAATTTTATAAGTGCATCTGCATCAGTAACAATAAATGAATTCCCCTCGATATTGATACCGCTTGTAAATGAAGCATAATCAAAAACATTATACTTCACAACATCTTCTCTTACTTCTGCTTTGTCAATATTGAATTCACCGTCAATAACAGCGGTCTGCAGCAAGACATTCTGCTTTTCAATGGGAGAAAGTGTTTCGTATTCAGCCCTTGACATTACAGAATCATAAGTATATCCCATGGGAAGATAATCTGTGGTTTCATAAATTCTGAATGAATCTTCTCTTTCGCCTTCACTATTTGATGCGCCCTTGAAGTATACAACCTCGTCAACTTTTTTAGTCACACCGACTCTGTTTTCAACTGTATATGTAAAGCCTGTGTTTCTGTAATATGCCCCCTTGAAAGGATCGTTATTATTGACTGAATATTTTGTACCTGTAAGATACTGAAGAATAACTCTGTTATCAAGATTGAATATACGCTGTTCAAAAAGCATATTCAAGCCGATTTCCTGGAAGAAATTGCTAATATTCGGATTTGCAACACTGAAAAAGAAAGATGTTGAATTCGTATCGGTAACAATACAATCATTACTTACATTTGCTTTATAAGAATCATATCTGTAGAATTCAGCATCGTCACCGTATTCTTTAACTGCCTGAGATGCACTGTCAAGAACCATATATTTATATGTATCACCGGTCATCATAAATTCATCCACATACGCACCCTCACTATATGAGAAAATATAGCATGACTGCATAAATGAAGAAAATACAACAAGAAGGCTGATAACAACCTTTGCATTTCTGACATTCTTAAACACTCTGTCATGTGCAAATGCAATCGCAATTCCGCAGAAAACAACAACAAGCATCATCATTGAAACTTCGCTTCTGCTCATCTGAATCATAATCACAACAGCAGAGTAAATTACTGCTGCAACAAAAAGACGTTTTTTCTCTTTGTCGGACATTTCAAACAAATCATCATAAGCAAAAACAACTGCTGCAGCTGCAATAAAGGCAATCACCCAGACCCATCGGTTTGTTACGTAAGAAAAACCATTTATAATGTGACCGAAAACAGGGAAAATCATCAGAATTATTCCGACAATGAGAGAAGCAGTAAGAACTTTATATTTCTTCATTCTTACAACAACTGCAAGTAATGCAAGAATTGTGATTCCCCCAAAGCCGAGAGCAAGCCAGTAGCTTATATTTGAGGAGTTTGTAAAAGCATCCGCCATTTTGAGATAATGTGTGATCGGATAAAAAATTCCGAAGCGATTATCAACCTGCGCTCTGTTTGTTGCAAGAGTATTATAAATCTGAGGCAGGAATATTATCATAGGAATAAGCACTGCATTTGCTGTAAACAAAGCAAACTTTCCTACTGTACCGAAGAAATGTCCGATTCCGTTCTTTCTGTAATTGAAGAAATATGTAATTGCAGCATATATTACCATAAATATACATACCATATATGCATTATAGAAGTTTGCGCTTATCGTCAATGCAATGGCTGTAATATAAAGCAACGGGCTCTTTTTCTCAAGAATTCTGTCAATTCCCATAAGAACAAGCGGGAAGTACATCATTGCAGTCAGGAAAAACGGATGTCTGATACCGCCGTAGAAACAGTATCCGCTGAACATGTACACTACCGCACCGGTAACAACAGCGCCTGCGTCAGATTTCTTTGTATTCATATACAAAGAGAAGGTCAGGCCTGCCACATACATACGGAAAAGCACAAGGAATGTGTAAAGGTATTCTGTCTTTTCTGCACTGAAAAATACAGAAAGAAGATTTATCGGATCACCGATTGCATAATAATGCAATGTACCCACGATATCTCCGCCGAAGCCGATTGAAAAATCAAACATAGGTATATCGAGTGAATGCTCAACAAATACAGTCTGCAGCACTGTACGAAGATAATCTCCGTAATAAGCCAGTGACATACAATGCTGACTGAGTCCGTCAGCAGCCCAGACCAATGAACGGTCGTTAATGAAAAAGTTAAAACCGTACACAAGAGCAACCATTACGGCAAAAATAAAGGAATAGCCGAAGATTATCTTTTTTCTTGTGGTTGCGTTTTTACACCTTTCCAGCAATGGTGATAATTTACCCATAAGTTTTCCTCCTCAAAACAAAAAAACAACCAACGGAATATTTTAAATCATCCGTTGACCATTATAATCAGCTATTAAGTAAAAAAAAGAAAAAAAAGGATACAGTTATCCTGTCTGTATGCCGGAAGATTATAAGCTCTGTATCCCATTTTTTCAACCCCTTTTTTCACTTGTTTCACATTTTTAATAAAGCGTCATTACTGCTTTTTCGATTTTTTCAGCAACCTCGTCAATTGTTCCGTCAGCATTGATAACAACGATATTTTCGCTGTCTTTAAGTGATTCGAGACAATTGTAGAAGCGTTTTCTTATACTTGTCAGATAATCCTGAGTTTCATAGATTTCTATCTGATCCGCACTTCTGTTTGCATAGATTCTTTCCATACTCTTTTCAGGTGCAAGATCAAGGAATATACACATATCAGGCTTTCTGATATCCTCGCAGTCAAGATTAAGGCTTCTGAGCCATTCCATGCCCACATCAACGCCCTGATATGCAAGTGTTGAATAATAATATCTGTCACAGATGACAGTATTGCCTTTATCAACGTGCATATTTATGCCGTCTTCGTCATTCACATTGTGATCAATACGGTCAGCAGTAAAAAGCAACGCAAGCTGACTCTTTGTGCATTTCTTTTTGCCTGAAAGCACCTCACGGCACATTTTTCCGTATTCTCTTCCTGTAGGCTCTGCGTGATTTACAACATTGATTCCTTTTGAAATAAGCTTATCTGTGATAATCTTTGTCTGCGTTGTTTTTCCTGAGCCGTCAAGACCTTCAATTACAATAAATTTTCCTTTTGAAAACATAACTGTCACCTTAACTTATAAAGTTCTTCACTGAGTGTATACATTTCTTCCATAGTCAGCTTTTCTGCTCTTACGTTTTTGTCAAGAGATGCATTTTCAAGCGCTGCAAATATCTTATCCTTGGGCATTCCCAGACCTGATGCAAGGCCGTTTGCGGCAGTCTTCCTTCTCTGTGAAAAAGCAGCTTTTACAACCTTGAAGAAGAATTTTTCATCAGTCGGTCTGAATTCAGGCTCACTTCTTACGGTAAGCTTTATAACCTCACTGTCAACATTGGGTGAAGGCATGAAGGATTCACGGGGAACAAAGAACAATTCCTGTGCCTCGGCATAGAAATTGACAGCAACAGAAACTGCACCTGCATCTCTTGAGCCGATTTCTGCACAGAGTCTCTCTCCTGCCTCTTTCTGCACCATTACGGTAATCGCCTTAACGGGCAGACGGCTTTCAAGAAGCATCATTATAATAGGAGAAGTAATATAATAAGGAAGATTTGCACACACGTGAATGTCACTGCAATCAGCAAAGCTCTCCTCAAATATTCTCTGAAGGTCAGTTTTCATTACATCTGCATTTATCACTTCAATATTATCAAAATCAGCAAGTGTATCTGCAAGCACGGGAATAAGTCTTGTATCAAGCTCGAGTGCAACCACTTTCTTTGCCTTTTTACCTATTTCCTGAGTCAGAACACCGACACCGGGACCGATTTCAAGTACACCTGATTCCTCGGTAATTCCTGATTTTTCAACGATCAACGGACAAACACCGGGATCAATGATAAAATTCTGTCCCAATGCCTTTGAAAAAGAAAATCCGTTTTTCGACATTATTCTTTTAATTACATTGATATCTGTCAGATTATACATGTCAACATCCTAACTTCTGCTGTCTTATATCCTCGCCCTGAAAAGCAAGAATTCTGTAATCACCAAGCACTCTTGACGCTGTTCTGCCAGAATAACGTTTATTGAAGCTGTCGAAATCATAATTTGTGCTGATGATTGTAGGTTTATTTGTAAGAATTCGTGTGTTTACGATATTGCCGAATGCGGCAACAGAGAAATTTGTAATAAATTCTGCACCGAGATCATCAATAATAAGAAGATCACATTCAAGAAGCATTTTCTCGGTAGTTCCGTCAGTATTATCACTTCTTCCGAAATGCTCTCTTTCAATTTCACTGAAAAGATTCTGTGCAGAACCGTAAACTACACCGTAGCCTTTTTCAAGCACCTTTCCTGCAATTGCAAGAGACAGATGAGTTTTACCCAGACCTGTACCGCCCATGAAGAAAAGGCTGTCAGATGTAAGGTCAAAGTTCTCTGCATAATGAACACAGTAGCTGTATATTCTGCTCATCTGATCATAAACTTCTGCGTTCTTCTTATAGTAATCAAGAGTAAAATCATCAAAAGAGCTGATCTGCAAGGGGGAATTTTTGCACAGCTGCTCATAAGAAAGCTGTCTGAGAAGATTCAGGTGACAAGCACAGAGCTTACCGTTTCTTATACCTGAATCCGAGCACTCCTGACAAGTGTATACAGGGTCAAAATAATTATGCTGATAGCCGTTTTCCACAAGAATACGCTTGATTTCATTCTGAGCTTCAAGATTATCCTTTTTGAGCTGTTCTATGTATTCGGCAGTTTTCTCACCCATACCGATGACACCGACAAGACCGTATGCAGACTTGCGCATACGTTCTTCAAGCTCGTAAATTTCAGGCAGTCTGAGAATAAGATCATCATGTCTGATTTTTGCGGCACTTTCGGCTTTCATTTTTCGTGATGCAAGAGTTTCTCTTGCAAGATTGAATATTTTTTCACTGTAGCCCATAAGCTCACTGTCCTTTTTTCGTCTTTGTGGGATCAAGCTCCCTGCTTCGTTTCATAATAAGATCTATATTGAAAGATGTATTTGCGGAAGAAGGATCAAAATCCTTTATATGCTTTGCGGCAGGTTTCTTTTCTGTTTCACCTGCATAGCGTCTGCCTGATTCTTCAACATCAGCTATTGTTCGAAGGTCTGCTTCATTCCATGAACGAAGAATACCGTTCATATAGCTGAAGCTGATGCTTCCCTTTTTCTCCACTGCTTTTTCGTAAGCATAATATATCATATCCATACCGAAGCCGTAGTCATTCACCCACACTTCAAGATAATCTGCCTGCTTTGAAGTAGGCTTCGGATTGTCAACACCTGTTACATTACGGAATTCAGTCCATATACGGTTGGAGTTTTCAAGTCTCGCAATTTTTTCACTGGCTTTTTCAAAGCTGTCAATTCCTGTTTCTGACCATGAAGCACCCATTTTCATTATGTATGCGACAGAGCCCTGCTTTCCTGCAGTCTTTGCATAGCTGCAGAGCATGATAATAACTTCTGCAGGAAGACCGTAATGATCATGAAGTATAAGCAAGGATGACTGTGCATCATAACCCAGTGTTCTGCCGAAAGAAGCCTGAGCTTCTTCAAACATTGTACGCACTTCCTCGGATTCTGTAAGACGCATGGCAATGTCCTTCATAGAAGGCTTTACAATGGGAGGCTTTTCTGTTTTCTGAACTCTGACCTGAGGTATTTCCGCACTGACTTCTGTTTTTACAGCTTCCTTTGCTGCATTTTCTCTCATGATTTCAGATGCTGACTGCACAGTCTGTACTGCAGCGGTATCACCGTCTTTGACAACAAGACCTGCTTCTGTCCAGTAAAGCATTGCATCGTCAATTTCATCTGCAGGAATACCTGTATCACGGGAAATCACAGAGATTTCTGCTTTTGTTGCAGGATTACGGTAAAGCCACAAAAGCACCTTCAGCTGAGCCTTGCCCGCCATACGAAGATGCTTGTCCGCAACATCCGTCGGTAATGCAAACACCGACGCATATGAATTAGGATTAATTTTATACATAATAAAACACCGTCTGAATTACTTTTTGCCTGTTGAGCCGAATCCGCCTTCACCACGCTGTGTATCGTCAAGGGTTTCAGCTTCTTCAATTTCGGGAAGGCAAACGGGCATAATTACCATCTGCGCTACTCTTTCACCGGGCTCAACGGTATAAGGCTCGTCAAACTGATTGACAAGACCTACTATAATTTCACCTCTGTAATCACTGTCAACAACACCAACGCAGTTTGCAGGAGCAAGACCATGATTAATGGAAAGACCGCTTCGTGCAAAAATGAATGCGCCCATTTCAGCAGAAGGCAGGGCAATTGCGATACCTGTGGGGAATTTCACACACTGATGAGGCATAACTGTCACTTTTTCATCAATACAGGCATAAAGGTCCATACCTGCGCTTCCCTCAGTTGCACGACGGGGCACAACTGCATTCTCACGCAGCTTCTTTATCTTGAGCACACTCATTTTCAGACCTCCTGAGAGCCTTTTTTCATTTTTGCAAGCTCTCTTCTGAGCATATCACGCTCAGACTTTGCCTGTGCGGCATCTGCAAGATATTCCTTGAGCTGAACCTTCATTTTCTCAATCTCTGCTCTTGCCTTTGCTGCATCATCAGCATAATCAAGAAGGGCAAGCACTGTTGCCTGAGTGGGATTTATTTTGGCAGAAGCCATGATTTCAGAGATTTTTTCATCTGCAAGCTCTGCTATTGATTTTGCATATTCGGGATCGTTATCTGTTGCAATTGTGTAAGGTATACCTGCAACCGTAATTCTGATTTTTTCCATATTATATTCACACCTGTAAATTATTTTTCAAACTATATTATATATATATTTCCCGCAAGTTGCAACACATATTTTAAATTTGGATAATAAAACGAGTTTTTTTAATTTTTCGTTAACAATTTTGTAAACAAAAAAATATTGACATATGGTTAAAATGTGATATAATGACAATGTAAATTTATAACTGATACGGAGGTATACTTCTATGAAAAAGTCTTTTGTAAAGATTATTTCAGTTGTTATTGCAGTTATGTTAGCTGTTACTGCAATGGCATGTATGGCATCTGCAGCTGTTATTGAAGGTTGCACATGTAACTGTTGTAAAACCTGCGCTGATGCCGGCAACAACGGCACAATCGGCGGAAACAGAGATATCTATCTCGTACTTGACGTTTCCGGCAGTATGAGCGGCACTCCCATCAAGGCTCTCAAGGAATCTGCAAAGCAGTTCTGCGCTACAATGATGGAAGATGAAACAGGTATCAACAGAATTGCTATCGTTACATATGGTACAGATGTTGAAACTTACAACTTCTCAGCTGATTACGAAGATCTTGCTGAAATCATCGACGGTCTTACAGCAAAGGGCAGCACAGCAATGTACGACGCTCTCATGGCTGTTAAGGACATCAATGAAAAAGTAGGCAACGAAGAAGCTACAAAGCATGTTGTTATCATGGCTGACGGTCTTCCCAACGAAGGTGCTACACTTTCAAGCGGCAAGTACACAAGCAAGGACAGCACAATGTACTACAAGCACGGCAATGCTGTTTTCTCAACAGCAGCAGGTATGTGGTATGATTATGAAATCTATTCAATCGGTTTCTTCCACAACCTTGGCGGCAGCCAGCTCAAGTTCGGCACACTCCTTATGGGTGATATCCACAACACAATCTACCAGGAAGTTTTCGATCCTGACAAGCTTCTTGATGCTTTCACAGGCGTAGCTGATTGCATTATCGACAAGTGCATCTGTGATGAAGGCTGCGATTGCGGAGTTAAGTTCAACTGCTGCGAAGAGTGTACAGGCAAGAAGCCTGGTTGCGCTTGCGGCAACCCCAATTGCTTTGCAGAATGCACAGGCGACTGCGAATGCATGAAGGATGACGGTGTTTGTGACTGTACAGACATCTGCTACGGTGATTGCAAGAACGACAGCTGTGAGCAGGAAGATTGTGATACAGACGGTTGTCTTGAACCTACAACAGCTAAGAAATGTCCCGTATGCGGCAACGAAAACTGCACATGTAAGAAGATCCCTCAGACAGGTGATTCTATGGTAGGCGTTGCAGCTGCTGCAGTAGTAATGCTTGCAGGTATTGCATTTGTTGCTACAAAGAAACGTGAAGATTAATAATCATGTTTATACTGAAACCGATGGTTAACCCATCGGTTTTTTTATATTCATTTTTCTTATTTTGACCAAAAAAATTACAGAATTGACATCAATTTTGTACTTGTACTTATTAATACTTTATGTTATACTATACGAGTATAGTTATATATAAATAAAATATATAATATACGGAAATCAGCAGAAGTCAGGTTTTTCAGTATGAAAGATTATGCTAAGGAAACCGTCAGATTACTGACAGAAAAAAATCTCACAATCACAACAGCAGAATCATGCACAGGCGGTCTTATTTCAAAAATGATTACCGATGTCAGCGGTGCGTCAGCTGTGTTTGAATGCGGTGTTGTATCTTATGCAAACCATATCAAGCATTCCCTTCTGGGAGTATCAGAAGAGACACTCAGAACTTACGGTGCTGTCAGTGAAGAAACTGTAAAAGAGATGGTTTCGGGAGCTGTAAAGATTTCAGGTGCTGATGTCGCAGTTGCGGTCAGCGGTATCGCAGGACCGAATTCCGATGACACACTCAAGCCCGTAGGTCTTATCTGGCTTGCAGTTTACCGTGACGGAAAAATCACAACAAAAAAACTCAACAACAATTTCACTGAAAATATACGAGACAACAACAGAAACTCAGCAGCACACGAGGCATTGAAGCTTGTCTGCAGTGTGCTTGATAACTGAAGGGGATAAAAATCATGGACGAAATGAACAACAAAAACATAAAACCCGCAATTGCAAGAACAGGTGCAGGCAGCAAGCCTGTTGCAACTGCACAGCCCAAGCCTCAGAAGGAAGAGCCTGCTATAGAAGAACCTGCAACAGAAGCTCCCGCTGAGACAGCAGCAGCTGCTGCTGCAAGTGATGCATTTGCTCAGGCATATCAGCAACACAAGCAGGAAGTTCAGTCTGCAAGTGAAGAAGTCATTACAGTAAGTGACATATCTGCAGAAGATAATGCAAAGAAAAAGTTCAACACTATCCTCGTTGTACTTATTATCCTCACAGCTTCAATATTCACAGCTTCATGTGCAACTCTTTTCATGGGACTTATTCCCGAGAAATCCGCTCCTGTTTACTCTGATGATAATGATGTTGTTCCCGAAGAAAACATCTTCAGCGCTACCCTTTCAACACCGTTTGCAATTACAAACCCCGAATTCACAGAATATCCTGCAGGAATTCAGGAAAAATATAAAGCTCTTTACATGCAGAATCAGGACTTTGTCGGCTGGCTTACTGTCCCCGGCACAAGCATTGACACTCCCGTATATCAGGCAAGCAACAACGACTATTATCTCAAGCATGACAATTATGATACCTACACAAAGTACGGTATTCCCTTCCTTGATATGTACTGCGGAGTTGAAACATTAAGCAGGAACTCAACTATCTACGGTCACAACTTTGACAACGGTCTTATTTTTGACCATCTTCACAAATATCAGGATATTGAATTTTTCAAAGAAAATCCAATTATCGAGTTCAACACTCTTTACAAGGATTACAAGTGGAAAATCATTGCGGCATTCCACACTAACGGAAGCTCTGACGGTGATAACGGATATCTTTTCTACTACATCGCCGCTAACATGGGCAACAGAAACTTCATGGAATTCTACGATGAGCTTCAGCAGAGAAGCTACATTCATACAGGCGTTGACGTCAACGAAACAGATAAGATTCTCACTCTTTCAACATGTACATATTTCTTCGACAGAAACGGTAAGCTTGAAAATGCACGTTTTGCCGTTGTAGCAAGACTTGTACGTGAAGGTGAAAGCACAGAAATCGATCCCACACTTGCAAAGGCTAATGATAACGTCCGTTATCCTCAGCTTTACTACACAGTATTCGGCGGAAAAAACCCCTACAAAAATGCAACGCAGTGGGAAGCCGGAGACTATTAATTAATTTACTAAGGAAGGATGACTTAAATGTCAGAGTTTGATAAAGATCCGATCATCAACGGTGACGAAGAAAATCACGATGTTCTTTCGGACCTTGATTCACTTTCAAAGAAATACGGCATTTCCTTTGATTCTGATAAATACAAATCTCAGTCACAGACATCGTCCTTCACACCGTATTCTTACGGTACGGACACATCAAAGAATCACACTCCCCCGAGAAACAACACCCCCGCAAGAACGCCGAGAATCGTTTTTGATGCACATTCACAGACAAACAATGTAAGAATTGTTTACGGCGACCGGCAGGATGCTCCTCAGGGACCTCAGGGCAGACGTGTTATTTATCAGGAAAATGAAGCTGAATCAATAGCTGAAAAGAGAAGAAGAAATGCAGCTGCTCCTCAGAGAACAAACAAAGGCTCTCAGGGCTTCGGCAGTCAGCCTTATGTCAGACACGTTGCAAGCAGTGACGAAGCTGTAAAGCGTGATGACGGTGAAGTTTTCACAAAAGCTTATGAAAAGAAAAAGGATGCTCCTGCAAGCAACACTGTAAATAATGAGAGTCATATTTCAGGTTCAAGCAGGTCAGTAGCTGTGAGTAAAAGCAAAAATCCTCATCAGCATCATGAAGACACTCCCCGTGAAAAAGCAGCAAAATTCTTCAGGACATTTATTCCCTGGAAAGGCGATTCAGCAAAGGAAGTTGTCAGAAAGATAATTATGAATGTCTCTGCAATTCTTGTGCTTGTGTGCTTCGGATACTTTATTGACAGCTATATACAGCACCAGAATCAGCTCAGTCAGAATGAACAGCTTAAGGTCACAGAAGCTCCCACAGCAGCTGACGAGATTGATCCCTGGATTGCAATAAAAGAAAAATATCCCGACGTTGACTTCCCTGAAGGAATGAATATCAAATTTGCAAGTCTTTACGCTGCGAATCAGGATATGGTAGGATATCTTCACATTGACAACACAAACATCGATACACCTGTTGTTCAGAGCAAGGGTGACATTGATAATGATGGTGAAGATTTTTATTTGAGACACAATTTCTATAAGAGTGACGATAAATACGGTGTTGCATATCTCGATGCATACAATACCGGTTCAGAGCTTGATCAGAACAACACTATCTACGGTCATAACATGACGGACGGTCTTGCTTTTGCTCAGCTTGAAAAATATCACACTATTGAAGGCTTCAAGGAATCACCTGTCATCAAGTACAGCACACTGTACAAGGATTACTACTTCAAGGTTTATGCAGTAATCATCACAAACGGTACTCCCGCAGGTGATAACAATTATCTCTTCAACTATATCGCAGCTTTCTTCCCCACAGATGAAAACTTTGAAGGTTTCATTCAGGCTCTTGATGAAAGAAAGCTTTACGACACAGGTGTTGATATAAACAAAGACGATAAGCTCATCACTCTTTCTACATGCTCATACGAAATCAAGCAGACAGGCATGGGCAGACTTGCTGTTATAGGCAGACTTGTCCGTGAGGGCGAAAGTACAGATGTGGATACTTCCCTTGCAACAGTCAATCCCAATGTCCGCTATCCGCAGATATGGTATGATGAACACAAGCTTTCAAATCCCTTTGCAAACGCATACAGATGGGAATCACAATAATCATTATTAAGTTTGGATAACTTCAGTTATCCGAAGGAGAGGACTTAAAAGTGAAAATCAAAACAATTATATTCGGAGATGTTTCATCCCCCTCACATCTGAAACTCGAATCAGTAGTTTCCGAAGCATTTTCTGACATAACAAACAGCGAATGTGAATCCGCTTCTGTTTATTCTAAAGTTCAGGACGGTATGGCTGAGATTGCAAGCACACTCAGAAAAAACAACATCATTGTGCTTATGGCAGACGAAAAGCTGTATCACGAAGCAAAAAGAAATATCTGCAAGGCTTTCAAGTTTCAGATGGTTCACAATGAAACAGTTCTTGAAAAACATAAAGCACTCAAAGACAGTGAGAGATACATGCTTCATGCTCTCACACCTAAAAATGCAACTGTTTTCCACCTTTCAGACGGACTTTTCCCCGGCTTTGCCGTAAGATCAAAAAGTCAGTGTATTTTCTTCCTTCCTTTTTCTGAAGACAGAACATTTCTGACAATGAAAAAGTATGTTTTCCCTTACATAAGCAGAGTTTACGGTGCAACACTCCCCGCTTTCTCAGACTATGAGGTAAATTACTCCGCTGAAGTACTCAGAAAACAGCTTGAAGGAACTGACACACAGATTTCAATCTCAAACACACCTGTTGCAAAATATATTGCACACGCAGGCAAGAGTATTGACAGCTTCGACAAGCACGTTTCTTATGCTCCCTATGACAGCAGAAAGGCTGCAAAAGAAGGCGCTGAATATTCAGCTATCAGTGCATCCGAATATCATCAGTGCCGCTTCGGTGCATCAATAACCGAAAGCAGTGACAATGCGGACGGCAGCTACGCTGCTACTATCGTTATCACAAACAGAAAGACTGCTACAATAAGAACAATTTCTTCTATCTCAGATGAGTCACACGAAGATTTCATGAATACAGTTGTAAATGAATTTTTTATTATGCTTGCGCATGAAATTCTTACAGCACCTGAGCTGACAGAAGAAGATATCAAGTGTCTTGTACCTACACCGACTATCAACGGCATTCGTATACTTCTTTATGTTCTTATTTTTGCTGCGACATTCTTTACTACTTATGTTGTAGCGGCATTCTCAAATCTGGCAATATTCTCCTGACATGAAAAAAAGTCAAAGAATTTTACCCATCGCAATAAAAATAATTCTTCCTGTTACCCTCTCTGCGCTTCTTGCGGTATTGATTATTTATCTGGTAAATCCGCCTGAGCAAAAAATCCGGGGAGACATAAACGGCGATGGTATTGTTTCGCAGTCAGAAGTTGATTTTATTCTCAGTACTGCTGCAGCAAAAATTTCTGATACAGACACGAAGAAAATAATTCTTGCGGATGTTAATAAAGACGGAATCGTTTCCGCAGCAGATGCAAGAGAAGCTGCAAAGTATATGAATTTCTCTGTAAATGTTATTGAAGGCGCAATGCCCGAAACAACGACTACTGCACTTGTAAACAACTCATTTACTGCTACAGATGCTGTCAACGGTGAAGCTATTCCGGTATCAGATACAAACAACGGCTACAATGTAATCAGCAATGCAAAAATGTATATCTATCCTGATATGTCTCAGGTAATGCAGGTAAGAGATTCATTTGTAATCGTAACCTTCGGTTGGGGACACGGTGTAGGCATGAGTCAGCAGGGTGCTATCGGTCTTGCAAGAGCCGGCTACTCATATATTCAGATTCTTCAGCATTACTACTCAAATGTAGCAATCATGCAGGAGCAATATCCCGCAACTGTACGCTGTGCAGGACGTGATGTTGACACGGTTGAAATGCTTGCAAGAATCGTACAGATGGAAATAGCAGGATGTACAAACAAAAACAGTGCAGCTGATTACAACGCATTAAGAGCACAGGCTGTTGCAGCATATACAAATATGAAGTACAGCAACTACTCTGTAAGCGGATGCTCTTATGTCAGCAGCTACTCAAAATGCCGTGATGATGTAAAACAGATTGCGCAGGAAGTTGCAGGTCAGTACATGATTTACAACGGAAATGTGATCTATGCATATTATTCAGCATGTTCAGGTGGTGTTGCAGCCAGATATGAACAGATATGGGGCAGCACAAATAAAGATATGTCATATCTTACAAACTGTGCATCATATTACGACTGTTATACATCTGACTACGTAACAGCAACAGCTTACTCCCCTGCTGCAATAAAAGAATATATAACAAATTACGACCCGTCAATCAAACTTTCGGATGATCCGTCAGAGTGGATCAGAATTCTCTCCCACGATGATGCTGTCAACGAAAACATCGGTTATGTTTCAGCTATGCAGATCGGTGACAGAACAATCAACGAAGGTGCAGGTCTTAAATTCAGGGATAAAATAATGAAGTACGACATAAAATCTCCGTGCTTTGCTATTATATACAACGGTAAATATTTATAAAACATATATCTAAAATGAAAGGTTGATTCAAATGGCTATTCTTATAACAGGCGGCGCAGGATATATCGGCTCTCATACTTGTGTAGAGCTTCTTGAATCCGGTTATGACATCGTTGTTATCGACAACTATTGCAACAGTTGCCCCGAAGCTCTTGAAAGAGTCAAGAAAATCACAGGTAAAGACTTCAGATATTATGAATGCGATATCCGTGACAAGGAAGGTCTTGACAAGATTTTCAAGGAAAATGATATCAATTCAGTTATTCACTTTGCAGGTCTCAAGGCTGTCGGTGAATCATGTCAGAAGCCTCTTGAATACTATGACAACAATATCGGCGGAACTATCGCTCTTATCGAAGTGATGCGTGAAAACAACTGTAAGACAATGGTATTCAGCTCTTCTGCTACAGTTTACGGTGCTGAAAATCCCGTACCCTTTGTTGAAACAATGAAGACAGGTACAACAACAAATCCCTACGGTACAACAAAGCTTTACATCGAAACAATCCTCAGCGATATTGCTACTGCTGACGATGAATGGAGCGTTGTACTTCTCAGATACTTCAACCCCGTAGGCGCTCATATCAGCGGTCTTATCGGTGAAGCTCCCTCTTTCCCCAACAATCTTATGCCTTACATTTCACAGGTTGCTGTCGGTAAGAGAGAATTCCTCAGCGTTTTCGGTGATTGCTACGATACACCCGACGGCACCGGTGTAAGAGACTACATCCACGTTGTAGACCTTGCAAAAGGCCACGTAAAAGCAATTGCTTATGCACTTGACAAGAAGGGCACTGAAATATTCAACCTCGGCACAGGCAACGGCACAAGCGTACTTGAGCTTGTAAAAGCTTTTGAAGAAGCAAACGGTGTCAAGGTCCCCTACAAAATTGTTGAGCCCAGAGCCGGTGATATTGCAAACTGCTATGCAAATGCACAGAAAGCATTTGACATCCTCGGCTGGAAAGCAGAAAAGGACGTTACACTCATGTGTGAAGACACATGGAGATGGCAGAAAAACAATCCCAACGGTTATGAAAGCTAAGATTTCGGCATTACTCATAATCATATGTATTCTGACAGCATGTTGTTTTCAGGTAAGTGCAGATGACAGTCCCCTACCTGCTCCCGACTGGATACAGGTAACACCGAATCCTGACAACACAAAAACTGTCACGATTACAACTCCCACATACATGACAGATGTGGTAAACTATTACGAGTACAGTACCGATTCAGGCCTTACATGGGTGAAACTGAGTGACCCTATGGGCGGAGAATTTGTTTTTGATACAACAACAGAATTCTCACTCAGATATGTCTACAGCGGCTTCAGATCGCCTGTTCACACTGTTATCGTAACAATAACAAAAAATACATTCCTTACAAGTGACGCAGGAATAACACTTGTTATACCTTTCGGATCTGATATTCCATCTGATGTTACTCTTTCAATATACGAAATCGTAAACGGAACTGATTACTATGTTGCAGCTGAATATTTCGGTAAAAACAAATCATTTTCACTTTTCGATGTCCATATAATGAGAAACAACAAGGTGTATAATACCGATTCAGCAAAAACATGGATGTTACCCACAGGAACATTTGACATTCAGTTCTGTAAGGTGTATTATATAGCAGATGACGGCACATTCACTCTTCTTGAATCAACAAGAGAGATGAATGTACTTCTCATCAACACTGAAAAAACCGGTCTTTTTGCAGTTGTGGAAGACAAAACCTACTGCAAGGGAGATGTCAACGGTGACGGACTTGTCACAGCTGCTGATGCAAGACTTGCATTAAGAAACTCTGCCGGTATTCAGGAACTTTTTGACAAAGCTCTCACTGCTGCCGATTTCAATGGCGACTCAACAGTGACTGCAGCTGATGCGAGACTTATTCTCAGATATTCAGCAAAGCTTGATCAGTAAAAAAACACAAAACATAACGATGTAAAATACAAAGGAGATGATATAAATGTTTGTAGCGGTTTTAGGATTCGGAACAGTAGGTTCCGGTGTAGTTGAACTTATTTACAAAAACCACGACAGCATTGTCAAAAAAAGTATGCAGGACTCTCTTGAGCTCAAGTATATCCTTGATATCAGAGACTTCCCTGACAGTCCTTATAAAGATAAGTTTGTAAAGGATTTCAATATAATTCTCAACGATCCTGAAGTTCAGATCGTTGTTGAAACAATGGGCGGCGCAACATTTGCTTACGATTGCGTAAAGAAGCTTCTTCTTGCAGGTAAGAGCGTTATCACATCAAACAAGGAGCTTGTTGCTGCATACGGCTACGAACTTCTTACAATTGCTGAAGAAAAGAATGTAAACTTCCTCTTTGAAGCAAGTGTAGGCGGCGGTATTCCCATCATCAGACCTATCACACAGTGTCTTGCTGCAAATGAAATTGATTCAATTGCAGGTATTCTCAACGGCACAACAAACTACATTCTTACAAAGATGATTACAGAAAACCAGAGCTTTGATGAAGCACTCAAAAAAGCTCAGGAGCTCGGTTATGCAGAAAAAGATCCTACTGCAGACGTTGACG
>JAFYUD010000181.1 GCA_017549665.1 Clostridia bacterium
AAGCACTTTAAAATATAAATTTTGGATACAAGAAAAGGCAAAACTCCCCGATAATGCTGACGCATATCGGGGAGTTTTAACGCATTATTGTGCCAAAAGTTCATATTTTAAAGAAATACTTCCTTATGGGTAGTCGGCGAACGATATCTCCCGTTTGTTTTATTCTTCAATTCCGAGTATTCCGCTTGCGGAAATTGAGTCCGCAGCATCAATATCCTTGAGCTTTTTACGTATCATTTCATTTCTCTTTGTCGCTTCGTCAATTGAAGTGTCAGCTTCGGTTATCTTCTTCTTGACCTTTGTAAGGACAGTGTCAAACATTTCATACTGCTTCTTTACTGCACCGAGAATAAGCTTGATTTCGTTTGCTTTTTCGTTGATAGCCATAGTCTTGAAGCCCATTGAGAATGAGTTAAGAAGAGCTGTGATTGTAGTAGGTCCTGCAATCATAACACCGTATTCATTCTGGATTTTTTCAAGAAGTCCTGACTTTGAAGATGCTATTTCTGCATAAAGCCCCTCTGTTGCAAGATACATGATTGCAAAAGGTGTTGTGACAGGTACATTTATGTACTTTGAAACTGTCTTTGCTTCGTCGGTGACTCTTCTTTCAAGAGCCTTACGTGCTGCGGCAACAGCTTCAGCATCCGCACTGTCAGCAGCTGCGCAGAGACGGGCATAATCCTCCATGGGGAATTTTGAGTCAATGGGAAGATAAATCACCTTTGCAGAATCTGAAGAATCGGGAATTTTAACTGCAAACTCAACAATATCACGGCTGCCGTCAGGCTGGAAATTCTTTACGTACATATTGGGAATTGTCTGGTCGAGAATACCCTCAAGCTGATATTCTGCCCATGTGCCTCGTGCCTTGACATTTGTAAGAATTCTGTTGAGAGAAGTAACATTCTGAGTGATGCCGCCCGAAAGCTCCTTCATTTCACCAAGTGACTTATACAGATTTTCAAGCTGCTCAGAAACAGTCTTGAAGGAAGAGTCAAGTCTTGTTGTAAGTGTTGAAGTCAGCTTCTCATCAACTGTCACACGCATTTCCTCAAGCTTTTTCTCATTGCTCTGAGTCATCTTTTCAATTGATGAAGTAAGTGTTGATGTGATTTTCTCATTCTGTGCAGCATTATTCTTCTGAATTTCTGCAAGAGATTCATTGACGGATGCCACAAGCTTATGCTGACTTTCGAGATTCTTTTCAATTGATGCAGTAAGTGTTGCAGTAATTTTCTCATTCTGAGCTGCGTTATTCTTCTGAATTTCTGCAAGAGATTCATTGACAGAAACTATGAGCTTATGCTGTCTTTCAAGGTTCTTTTCACTCATATCCACAATCTTTGAATTCATTTCTGACATTGCCTTTGCATTTTCCTGTCTGTTGTTTGACATCTCAGACAATACAGTTGAGGAAAGAGCTTCGATTTTTGCATTGATCACAGCTGAGTCATTATTATCTTTCTTTTCAGATGCCTTTTTTGCAAACAGCACTGCGATAACAGAGCAGATAACGGAAATTGCAAGCAAAGCAATTGTAATTATTTCAGTTATATTCATAAAAATCACCCTCCGTAAAGAATTATAACAGAAAACAGATAAAAAGTTAAGTATTTTGAAAAAAATATTATCTGACTTATGGAATTATACAATAAAAGATGTTATAATATTATATCTATAAAAAAACAGAAAGGAACAAACGACATGAAAAGAGCTGTTTCTTTATTGCTTGTTCTTGTTTCAATATTGGTATTGTTCTCATCCTGCAAAGAAGAGGAGAAAGAATTGGAATTATACTACCCCGTTACGGAAGATTTCAAAACACTTGATCCTCAGATTGTATCAGGCACATCATCAAAGCTTATCGACTTCAACTGCTTTGAAGGGCTTGTCAGAGTCAATGAAAAGGGTGAGGTCGTTGCCGCATGTCATACTTACCCGCCTTGTGCTCGATGGTCATAGAGCCATCAAGGATAGGCACCTCGCGACCACGAATCTTGGCCTGGCAGTAGTCAATATCGAAGCACCAGCCTGTGC
>JAFYUD010000182.1 GCA_017549665.1 Clostridia bacterium
CAAAAATAAACAGCCGCACGTGAGCGGCTGCTTGAGATTGTAATGCGGTGCTAAACTTTCAGAGCCCCTTTCAGGGGCTAAGCCAGTAATCACCCCTTATAGGGGTGGAGCAAACCACCGGTTGAACCGGTGGTTTTGATTATAATTTTGTAAGCGGAGCAACTTTTGCCATAAGCTTTTTAGTGCCTACTGTATCAAATGCAATTTCCAGTAAAACATCGTTACCCATCTTGTTTGCGCTGAGAATCATACCGTCACCGAATTTCTTGTGGTTGACTCTGTCTCCGATATTATAATCGGGACCGGATGCAGCAGCCTTGGGTTTTGAACTGAAGCCTGTGGAATATGCTGAGGGCTTCGGCTGATAGCTGCTGCCGAATGAGGAAGTGCTTTCTCGGCTTTCGTAGCTTCTGTAGCTGCTTCCTGATGAATAATTGTATGAACTTCCGAATGCAGGCTTTTCCGGAACCTTGACATCCGTAAGTTCAGCAGGAATTTCAGCAAGGAAGCATGACGGAGGATTGTATGATGTCTGTCCGTGAAGCATTCGTGTTTTTGCGTTTGAAAGAATAAGCTTTTCCTTAGCACGTGTAATACCTACATATGCATGTCGTCTTTCTTCTTCCATGTCTGCATTTGAAAATAATGACTGCATTCCGGGGAAAATACCGTTTTCCATACCGGGGATATACACAACAGGGAATTCAAGACCTTTTGCAGAATGAAGAGTCATAAGCACTACTGAATCTGCATCCTTGTTATAGTTGTCAATGTCTGACATAAGTGCAACATCCTCAAGGAATAAATCGAGAGTAGCTTCGTCGGGATTTTCTTCTACAAAACGCTGAATATTTGATTCCAATTCGTTGATATTGGCAAGTCTGTCAGTAAATGTGTCCTTATCCTGGCTTAAAAATTCAACATAGCCGATTTTTGCAATAAGTGCTTCAAAAAGCTCTGTAGGTGATACTTTTTCACGCAGATTGTGAAGCTCATCAATCATCATAGTAAACTGATTGAGCTTTGCTGTTGCACGGGATAATACAGGGTAGTTATCAGCATGGCTGATTACCTCATAAAGGCTTACACCAAGAGCATCAGCAATTCTTGCTGCATTGTTGACTGTACTGTCACCGATACCTCTTTTCGGCTCATTGATGATTCTTCTGAGTCTTACTGTATCATTGGGATTGCAGATAACAGAAAGGTAAGCAACAATATCCTTAACTTCTTTTCTTTCATAGAATCGGTGTCCGCCGATGATACGGTAGGGTATACCTGATCTTACAAGTGCACGTTCAATTGTAGCAGACTGAGCATTCATTCTGTAAAGAACAGCGTGATCACTCCAGTTTCTGCCGTTTGCTGAAGAATCCATAATGCTGGATGCTACAAACATACCTTCAGAAATATCGTCTCCGAGGGTATTTATAAAAATCTTTTCACCTGCACCGTTGTTTGTCCACAGTGATTTGCCTTTGCGTTCAGTGTTGTTTGAAATAACAGCATTTGCAGCATCGAGAATATTCTGAGTTGAACGGTAATTCTGCTCAAGTCTGATTGTTTTTGCGTTGTCGTACTGGAATTCAAACTTCAGGATGTTTTCAATAGTTGCACCACGGAACTTGTAAATACTCTGGTCGTCATCACCGACAACACAGAGATTCTTGTATCCGCCTGCAAGCAGGGAAGTAAGCTTGTACTGTGCGTGGTTTGTATCCTGATATTCGTCAACCATTACATATCTGAATTTTGTCTGATAATATTCTCGTACTTCAGTGTGCCGGCTGAGAAGCTTTACTGTATTTACGATAATATCGTCAAAATCCATAGCGTCAGCG
This sequence comes from Clostridia bacterium, assembly GCA_017549665.1. Next base: position 1,842 of record JAFYUD010000182.1, read on the forward strand.
CTTTTAAGAAGCTCCTGATACTTTTCATAAGCTCTGCCTATCATTGTTTTTCTGGGGTCAGAAGCATTGTCTGCAAGGTATTCAGCAGGAGTTATCAGTGAATCTTTTGCTCTGCTGATTTCGCCGAGAATCGTTTTTGCATTTATAAGCTTGTCATCAAAATTAAGTAGTCTCTGACATTCTTTGATAACTCGCTTTGAGTCATCAGTGTCATATATAGTGAAGTGTGATGTGTAACCGAGTCTTTCACCGTCACGACGAAGAATACGCACGCAGCATGAATGAAAAGTGCTTGCCCATATACTGTTGCCGTCTTCTTCTCCGAGAATCTTTGTGAGTCGTTCCTTAAGCTCGTTTGCAGCTTTGTTTGTGAATGTGATGGCTAGTATCTCCCACGGTCTGGGAGCGTCTGTTGCAAGAAGCTTTTTTGCCTGCAGTTCAAGGGTTAAGTCACCTTCGTAATATCTGTTGAGTAATTCAATATCCTCATCGTTGAGAGGGAATCTGAATTTGTCGTTGTTATATGCATTTCCGAAACTGATAAGGTATGCAATTCTGTTTACAAGAACTGTAGTTTTTCCGCTTCCTGCGCCTGCAAGAATAAGAAGAGGTCCGTTGACACTTGTAACAGCATCAAACTGCATATCATTCATCCTTGAAAATTGCTTTTCTATTATCTTGTTTCTGAGAAGTCTGATATCTGTAATCATTATAATATCCTTTATGTGTAGTTTGTGCTGCGATATAAAATCATTCGCCTAAAAGCTCAGACTGAATTTTACCTGATGCTGTTTCAAAGGGGATTTTAAGACTGCCTTTGAATTCAGTAAGCTCTTTGCAGATATTTTCATTATCCTCGATCATGTCGATAAGTACTTTGTTGAGCTTGTCAGAGAAAGCCTGAATGCCGGAGGTTACATCCAGAACTCGTGTGAGAGTCTTCGCTGCGGCATTGTCAGCATCATCAGACATCTG
>JAFYUD010000183.1 GCA_017549665.1 Clostridia bacterium
AGGTGTTCGTCAGTTGCTTCTTGAATGGATTAATTTCCGTATGGGATGCGTAAAGAGAATTCTGTCATTTGATCTTAAGAAAAAACAGGACAGATTGCATCTTTTGCGCGGTCTTGAAAAAATACTTCTTGATATTGATAAGGTGTTTTACACCAACGTTGTCTGATACTGAGTTGCCGCCCCATGAACCGCAACCGAGTGTAAGTGAGGGAGCGAGCTTAAAGTTGTAAAGGTCACCGATACCGCCGTGTGATGAAGGTGTGTTGACAAGAATACGGCAAGTCTTCATTCTTGCTGCGAATTCGTTGATTTTTTCTGTTTCTGTTACTTCATTGAGGTAAACAGAAGATGTATGACCGTAACCACCGTCAGCAACAAGCTGTTCTGCTTTATCAAGTGCATCTGCAAAAGATGTTGCCTTATACATTGCAAGAACGGGAGAAAGCTTTTCATGTGCAAATTCTTCGCTGATGTCTACGCTTTCAACTTCACCGATAAGAATCTTTGTGCCTTCGGGAACTGTTACGCCTGAAAGTTCTGCAATTTTTGCAGCAGGCTGACCAACAATTTTTGCATTAAGAGCACCGTTGATGATAATTGTCTTTCTTACCTTTTCTGTTTCTGCAGAATCAAGGAAGTAGCAACCACGTGTTGCGAACTCTGATTTTACTGCATCATAAATGCTTTCAAGAACGATAACTGACTGTTCTGAAGCACAAATCATGCCGTTATCAAATGTCTTTGAATGAATGATTGAGTTAACAGCAAGAAGGATATCTGCACTCTCATCGATAATTGCGGGTGTGTTACCTGCACCGACACCGAGAGCGGGCTTGCCGCTTGAGTAAGCAGCCTTAACCATACCGGGGCCGCCTGTTGCAAGGATAATATCTGCTTCCTTCATAACTGTGTTTGTCATTTCAAGAGAAGGAACATCAATCCAGTCGATAATTCCTTCGGGAGCACCGGCTGCTACTGCCGCTTCAAGAACAAGCTTTGCTGCAGCAATTGTACAACCCTTTGCTCTGGGGTGAGGAGAAATGATAATTGCATTACGTGTTTTAAGAGCAAGTAAGCACTTGAAGATTGCTGTTGATGTGGGGTTAGTTGTAGGAATAACTGCTGCAACAACACCGATAGGCTCTGCAACCTTTTTGATGCCGAATGCCTTATCTTCTTCGATAATACCGCAAGTCTTTGTGTCTTTGTATGCATTGTAAATGTATTCAGCAGCGTAGTTGTTTTTGATAACCTTATCTTCAACAATACCCATTCCTGTTTCTGCTACAGCCATTTTAGCAAGTGAAATTCTTGCCTTGTTTGCTGCAGAAGCTGCTGCAAGGAAAATTTTGTCGACCTGCTCCTGAGTGTAGGTAGCGAACTTCTTCTGAGCTTCTCTTGTTTTAGCGATAGCTTCCTGAAGTGTTTCAACGCTATCTACAATTGCGTAATTTTTAGTTTCCATTTGTATCCTCCTAAAAAATTATTTACTTAAACTTATTTAATCTGATTATTCAAATACGCTAATGAAAGCGCCAGATTTTCATTTTCAAGAATTACCCCGTCAGGTACATTCAGTTTACACGGAGCAAAATTCAGAATTGCCGTAATTCCGCATTCTGCCATTTTGTCGCATACTGTCTGGGCTGAGCCTGTGCCGACTGTTATAATGCCAAGCTGTATGTTGTTATCTTTGCAAAAATCTTCAAACTCATTTATAGGCTTAACCTTGATTTTTCCGGTTATGCTTATTTCCTTGTTGTTGCTGTCAAAGGCGGCTGCGATTTTAATGCCGAACTTCTCAAATTCATCATAATCGAGAAGTGCTTTGCCGAGCTTTCCGGCACCGACTAAAACTGCAAGTGCATAGTTTTTGCAACCAAGTGTGTTTTCAAGATTTTCAATAAGCTCCGATGTGAGATAACCGAGCTTCGGCTTTCCCGCACCGCTGATTGACGCAAGGTCCTTTCTGACCTGAACTTCACCAAGTGAAAGTTTTCGCGCTATTGTCGTTGCTGATATATATTCATATCGTTCCTGCGGTAATTCTTTAAGCAACTCTAAATATGTCGGTATTCTGCTGAGTGTTGCTTTTGAAATGCCGTTTTTACACATAAGAAAACCTCCCTCGTCTGACTTCGTTAATATTTTAACAAAACATTCTTGTTTCGGGAATTCTTAAAACAGATAATCGGTATTATCATTATCGATAATACCCATATCGATAAACAAAAACAAACCCGACCTCAATTAAGAGATCGGGTTTATAAGCCTTATATTAAAGATATTTCCTTTTTGCTTCACACAGTTCTGTAATGAACTGCCTGTCAAGCTTCGATAATTTGTATCCATTTTTGTAAATCAGAACATCCTTATATATTTTTTTATTATCCACACATTTTTTCTGAACAAGATTATATCTTTTCAGAAGACTTTCCGGTGCGGGGGATACCCACATAAATGTTTCCGGATTGTTTGAAAGCAAATCGAACTGGCTCGCCCTTTCAAATATAAATATACGACGGTCAATATTGTCGGGAAGTTCTTCCTTTACCACCTTTGAAAGCGGCATTGAAGGTACATACGGGTCAGCATGTGCTATTTCAATAAAATCTGTCAGATCATCAAAAGTAATTGTTTCTTTCTGAGAAAGCGGATTGTCTGCACTCATTATCAGAGAATAAGAAAATTCCGTCACCATCTCATAACAGAAACCTTTTTCCTCAAGCATTGCTTTGAAATACTTATCATAATTCTCTGCATATCTTATAATACCGAGCTTATAATCATGCTCAAGCATATTGCGGATTGTACGCTGAGAATTTGTTTCTTTGTAAAAAATTTCTGCAGCTTCTTTGGAAAGTGATTTTGAAAACTGCGAAAATGCTTCAGAAATATAACATGCTCTCGGCACCGAAATTGAAAACTTCTGTTTCTTTGCCGAACCTTTTTTATAAAAGTTTTCAACTTCATCAATCTGGTTAAGAATCCCTTTTGCATAATTTATGAATTCTTCACCTTCGGGAGTCAGTTCCATACCTTTTGTGGTACGTTCAAAGATTGATATTCCTATGTCTGCTTCAAGTTCTTTTATTGAACGGCTGACATTGGGTGCTGCAATCAATAAGGTTTCAGCCGCTTTGTTCAGAGAACCGACCTTTGCGACCTCAACAGCATATTTCAAATGTAATATATTCACAGATACTTCACCTCATTTCAAAAGTATCGTAAATTATTATACACTATTTATCTGCTATATTCAACAAATTTTGAAAATTTGTAATGAATTATGAAAAGATTATGCTTGATATTCAGAAATGCAACGAAACCGTAAGAAATATTACAGGTCACTCCCCTGTCCTATTCCGTGCACCGTCGGGAGCTTATGACAACAAGACTATCTCCGCCGCAGAAGACCTCGGCATGATGACTATTCAATG
>JAFYUD010000184.1 GCA_017549665.1 Clostridia bacterium
TCTTGAAATCGGTACAATCACAATCGCAAAGGCTCCTTACACTGCAACATTTGAAGTTGCAGATAAGACTTACGACGGTACAAGAAAAGTTGAGTACTACAATGTTGTACCCAGCGGCAAGATTGCTGAAGATGATGTATATCTTGATGCATCTCTTGTATCAGTAGTATTTGCAAAAGCAAATGCAGGTACACACAATATCGATGTTACAGGTCTCAGACTTGCAGGTGCTGCTGCTGCTAACTACACACTTGTAATTGACAGCACAACAGCTACAATCAACAAGAAGACACTTTACGCAACAGCTGAAGGTGTTGAAAGACAGTACAACGACTCAGCAGTTGTTGATGTAAGATTTACAGTTGACGCTAAGAGCTACGCTGCAATCGACAGTGCTACAACAGTTTATGTTGCATCTGCTACGGCTAAGTCTCTCAACGTAAATGCAGGTACATGGAACATCACTGATATCAAACCTGTTCTCGGCGGTACATCTGCAGGCAACTACACACTTGAAATTGTTAATGAAAACAATGCATTTGTTACAATTCTTAAGGCTGATCTCGTTGTTGAGGCTCCCGTAGTTTCAGGTGATGATCTCGTTTACAACGCAGACCGTAAGCTTTCAAACATCGACCTTGAAAAGTACTATGTCAAGGACGGTACAGGAACATGGGTATTTGATAATCCCGATACAGTTCCCACAGTAAGAAAGACTCAGTATGCAGCAACATTCGTTGTTCCTGAGGATTCAAACTACAACAGCTACAAGACAAACATCACAGTTGTCATCAAGCCTAAGACAGTTGTTCTCAAGGCTAAGGACGTTACAGTTTCTTACGGTAAGGCAGCTTCTTACGGTGTAGAATATTCAGGCTTCACAGGCACAGATTCACTCCTTACAATGGGTGGCACACAGCCCTCATTCACTTGTGAATATGTTGTCGGTGCAAACGTAGGCGACTACACAATCAAGCTTAATCATAATCTTGACAGTAACGGTAACTACGAGTTCGCTGTAGAGACAGGTACTCTTAAAGTTGTTCCCGCTGAGCTTTATGCAACAGCAACTGCAACTGACAGACCTTACAACGGTTCAAACGGTGTTGAGGTTAAGTTCTCAATCACATCCGGCTTGTATGCTAACGATAAGGAAAGTGACGTTAAGCTTTCAACAGCTGCAGCAAACGGTGTAGCATCTTCTGCAAACGCAGGTACAAGAATCGTTTCTTACACAGCTCCCACACTTACAGGTGTCAAGGCTAAGAACTACAAACTCGTTGTTGCTCCCGCTTCTGGTGTTCTTACAGTTAACATCAGCAAGCTCGATCCTGAAGGATACGTATTCCCCTCAAGTGCAACTGTTCCCTTCGGTTATGCACTTTCATGGGCAGAATTCTCAAATGAGGCTACCGGCGACGGTACATTCGCATTCACAAAGAATAACGAAATTCCCGCAGCACTCGGCAGTAACTACTCATATGAAGTAACATTCACTCCCACTGATGCTGTAAACTACAACACAGTTACAAAGTACATTCCTCTTACAGTTACAGAATGTGCAGTAAACTATGTTGCAGGTATTTCAGGTAAGGTTCAGGTAGGTCAGAAGCTTTCAGTTTCATTCACAGGACTTCCCTCAAAGGCTTACGACTACGTCAACTATCAGTGGTACAGAAATACTGATAACGGTCCCGTTGCTATCTCAGGCGCTAATGCATCTACATATACTCTTACAGAGTCTGATGTAGGATACGAAATCCTCTGCTTCACATACTTCAATGCAGGCGATCCCTTCGTATTCGATGAAGGCATTGCAGATATCGTCGGCGAGCGTGAAGGTATCTTCGGTGCAACTTCAGGTTCAGTAGCTGAAGAAAACCTTACATTCTGGCAGAGACTTGTAAGATGGTTCGAAAACATCATTCAGGCTCTTCAGGGTATCATGTGGGGTCTCGGCATGTAATTAAAATAATTCCCCGTCGGATCTGATCCGGCGGGATTTATTTTTTGCTTATAAAAAAATCAGCACCCTTCACGGATGCTGATATAAATTTTACTTATTTTTTCTTAGCTGCTTTTTTAGCTGCTCTTTTTCTTTTCTTTACTTCGGGATCTTTGGGATCACCCTCAGTTGCAACAATCCAGTCCGTCATGTCCTTGACTGATTTTTCGATGCTCATAGGCTTGTAACCAAGGTCTGCCTTAGCCTTTTCGTAAGAGAAATTGCAGTTTGAAACAAGCTTTCTGATAGAATATCTTGTGAAAAGAGGAGTTGTGTCTGTAACCTTGTAGTAAACCTCCATGATGGGAGCAACGACATCAACAATACCCTTGTTGAGTGTGATTGCAGGAACCTTCATATTAAGAACCTTTGCAAGAACCTTGATGAAATCTGCAACGCTCATAACGTCACCGCAGAGAATGTAGCATTCACCGGGTTTACCCTTTGTAGCTGCAGCTCTTGTGCCTTTTGCAATGTCACGTACGTCAACGAAGTTGTAACCGCCGAAGCCGAGTGTTACAGGGAAGTTTCCGCCGAGGAACATTCTTACCATTTCACCGACACTTGAAACCTTGAAGTCGTAAGGTCCGATACAGGCACTGGGCTGAAGAATAACTGTCTCAAGACCGTCTGTACCGTTGTTGTCAATAACATACTGAGTTGCTTCTGCCTTTGTTTTTGCATATGCGCCCTCGAGAATTTCAGGATTATAGTGAGAAAGCTCTGTCATAACCTGACCGTCGGGAAGGGGAGGATATGTATCAACTGATGACATATAAACAAGTCTCTTTACGCCGCACTTTTTACATGCTGCAACAACATTCTTTGTTCCGGTAACATTTACTCTGTAAACTGCATCTTCATTGCCGGGTTTAAGCTCGATCATACCAGCAAGGTGGTAAACGACTTCTGCACCTTCAAATGCTTTTTCAAGAGATGCAAGGTCAGTAACGTCACCGAAAGCCTTTTCACATTCAATACCGTCGAAGATTTTTGAATCTTTTCTGATAAGAATAGTGGGGTTGTCACCGTTTTTTGCAAGTTCAAGGAGTAATGCATATCCCACATGACCTGTAGCGCCGGTCATAACGCATTTGTTTGCCATTATAATACACGCCTTTCTGCGATTATTTTTTTCTTTCTATTGTGCAATGCTGATTGTCGGGAAGTGAAGGGTTTGTAAGCTCCTCTGCGATTTCACCGATCTGAGCAAAGAGCTTCTGTATTTTCTCTTTTCTCAGTGCTTTGATTCTGAAAATCCTGCTGAATCTTACCGGTAATGACGCAACATCCCTGACGATTATGTAAACAGGACTGTTCTCACCGTAGTTCCTGGCTGAGCCGTCAAAAACACCCAGGAAAATGTCCATAACATAAGACATGAGATTTTCGTTTTTAAGCTCTTTGAGAGCTTTCTTGTTTATTCCCTTGCCGAATGTGAAGAAATTGATTATTCTGCCTGCCTTGCCGACAGTAACATTCAGCAGCCACTTTGCTGCTTTTGAAATGAGTTTGTAATGCTTACCGTCGTATTTAAGCTTTTCATCAATTGCATTGAAGCGGAGAATGAATTCGTCCTTATCATTTGCAGCAGCATTGAGAAGTCCCATAAGAAGGTCTTTTGTATGCTCTGTGATGTATTCATTTGTGTATTCATTGCCGTTATAAGTGAATTTTTTCACATGGTCAACGTCAATTTTATATTCATTGTCACTGATTGTAAGAATTGTGATGGGAGACGGATGTCCGCAGAGTGCACCGACATTTATCTGATGCATAACATTTCCGTTTTCTGATACGTAACGTGTTGTTCTCTGCATATGAGAATGGCCTACGATGATAAAATCAACGCCTGCCTGAGCAAGTGCTTCCGCTCTTTCGTCTGCGTCACCTATCATCTGACCGCCGTTTATGAGTCTTGAAATGCCTGCAAGTACAAGGTGATGCTCCATCATGATAACAGTTTCACCGTTGGCTTTTGCATCCTTAACCTGTCTGAGAATCCATTCAAAATGCTCGGGACAGTAGCCTGCCTTGCCTTCACCGTTTCTGTCATCATTAAGACCGATAAAACGTACCTTATCATTGAGCTTTACGGCATAGGAAACAGCGCCGATGTCGTTTTCGTATGTATCATAAGACTGATTTTCACCGAAATCCTTATAGAAATGACGGAGATAATCAGCTGTTACAGTGTCAACATCCTTGAAGGATTTATCACCCTCATAGCGTTTTGCATCACCGTTACAGCACCAGTCGTGGGTTGAGTAAACAAGATAAACCGGTTTTTTCTCCTGAAGCTTTCTGAGCTTTTTGAGGATTTCATCGTGGCAGACTTTTTCACCGTCATTGGAGAGGTCGCCTGCGATTAAAACTGCGTCGCAATCGCTCTGAGCTATCTGTTCAAAAGCGGCATCTATAATTGCACCTGATTCGGCAAGGCACTTCTGGTCAGAGGATGCTCTGAGTCTGTATGCGAGTCCTCCGTCTGTCAGTGTTTCCGAAAAATGGTGCAAGTCAGCGACTATTGCAAGTGAATACATTGAATCACAACCCGTAAAAAATTTATACACATTAATTTTATCATAAAAGAAACAAAAAAGCAAGCAAGGAATATATTATTTGACAAAACAGGATATATATATTATAATAAATAATACTAATTTTCTGAAAGGAGAGGTATCCTGAATGGATGACCCTGCCCCCGGCAACATCATGTTACTCGCCATGAATTCGGCTGTTTTTACAGCAGATGGTGATAACACTGCCGTTTCTATTATTCTTAAAATTTTACTTTTGTTTGCACTTATTCTTGTAAATGCATTTTTTGCAATGAGCGAAATTGCAATCATTTCTCTTAATGATACCAAAATTGAGAGACTTGCAGAGGAAGGCGATAAAAAGGCAAAGAAAATAATGAAGCTTACTGAAAATTCATCCAATTTCCTTTCGATGATTCAGATAGGCGTTACTCTTGCCGGCTTCCTGACCAGTGCTTCGGCTGCAGATTCATTTGCGCCTCTTATCACTGCTGCAGTCGCACCTCATGTCAACCCTGCTCTTCTTGGCGTGATTGACACTGCTGCGCTGATTGTAATTACTATCGTTATATCGTATTTCTCACTCGTATTGGGTGAGCTTGTGCCCAAGAAAATTGCAATGCAGAAGGCTGAAAGTATTTCATACAAGATTGTGGGCTTCCTGCTTGTATTCATGAAGGTCACAAAGCCCTTTGTCAGAGTGCTTGCGTTTTCTACAAA
>JAFYUD010000014.1 GCA_017549665.1 Clostridia bacterium
GCGCCCTTGAGACAGTCGAGCATTCTGTCCTTTTTAAGTGTACCTGTGATAGGCTGAATCCTTGCAGGGTGTCTGAGAAGCCATGCCATTACGATGCTTGTCTTTGTTGTATCATATTTATCGGCAAGCTCCTGAAGCTTTGCGTTAAGCTCGGGAAAATCGGGATTATCAATAAAAGTTCCCTTTGCAAAGCCGTACTGGAAGGGTGACCATGCCTGAATTATAATCTTATTCATACGGCAGTATTCAATGATTCCTGCTCCCCTGTCAACTGCTGAATCGTTGAACATATTGACATTGAGTCCGCCCTGAATCATGGGACAATGGGCAATGCTCAGCTGCATCTGATTTGCAACGAGAGGTACATTGAGATTACTTCTGAGATACTCCATCTGCCACATATTTTCGTTTGAAACGCCGAAATTGCGCACTTTTCCGTTAGATTTAAGAATATCAAATGCTTCACACACCTCTTCAGGCTCAAAAAGTGTATCAGGTCTGTGAAGAAGAAGCACGTCGATATAATCGGTATTGAGTCTCTTAAGACTGCCGTCAACGGACTTAAGAATATGCTCCTTTGAAAAGTCAAAGCTCTTACCGGGTACGATGCCGCACTTTGTCTGAATAATCATCTTTTCACGGATATCATCATTCATTCCGATTGCTTCGGCAAATATCTTTTCGGCTTCACCGCCGCCGTAGATATCAGCATGGTCAAAGAAATTTGCACCGTTATCCATGGCTGTTCTGATAAATTCTTCCGCTGTTTTGAGATCTGTGTTTCTGTTGAGTCTCCAGAAGCCTACTGCAACAACAGGCACCTGAAGATCTGATGCGCCGAGATTCATTTTTCTCATTTTAATCTCTCCTTTTAAGAAAAGCCTTCTGCTGAGTACTGTATTAAGCTTCAGCAAAAGGCTAATTTACGGTATTAAATATATTTTCTCTTACTATATATTATTATGTACAAAATCAGAAAATATAGCAATCGAAATTATCAGAATTCTGAACGTGAGCAACAACGTTCTTATTTTCAACTGAAACTGCAACGAATGATCTGCAAAGCTCATTCTGAACAGATGATGAAATCTCACCTGTAACATCAGCAATAATCATAGCTGCGTAAGTTCTGTCAACATAACCTCTGAGAACGATTGTATTATCTTCAACTACAAACATATCAGCAGCGAAATTGCTGAAATTGTGCTTGATTTCAGTTTCTTTATCATCAGCGATTGAGTAAAGAAGATTCTGACTGATTACGTAGATATAATCACCGCTGACAAGAATGTCGTCACGTGTTACATTTTCAAATGTCTTCACAACAGTTACATTTTCTTCATCACTGTCAAGCTGCATAAGAGCAACAAAGCCGTTTTCATCAGTTGTGATGTATCTGATGCCGTCTTCTGAATACTCAGCCCAGTAGCCGAGCACATCGTCTGCAAGTCGGATATTATCTGTGTTATTTCCGCTGCCGCCGCTTCTGTAAAGGTCAACAGTTGTATCAACCTCAGAGTAGAATCTGCCTGAGAAGAAAAGCTGTCTGTCTGCTGAGCCGTCTACAACCTTGTCTGAGAAAATGAAGTAGTCATTTCTCTTTGCACCGTCAAGACCGATTGTACGGCTGTCCTCTGCAAGTGAGCGTGATGCCTTCTGACTGTCGTATGTGAAGAAGAATGATTCCTCATAAAGCTTGTTTTCTGAGTAGAAATCATCCTGTGTTGTGTCAACGAAAAGCATGCAGCCGCTGTCAGATGCAGATGCATAATTCTCACCGTAATCTCTCAGATAGAAGAAAGCATAGGGATTAAGTGAAAATGTGCCGTCAGTCACAACATAAAGACCGTAACCGCAGATTTTTCCGTCACGCTCAAGATATGCGATATCAGCCGAAATCTTTTCCTCACTGAGTGTAACTGTGGTAGTGTATGTACCGGTAGCTTCTGTTTCAACAAAGCTGTTATTCTCAAGTGAAAAGAATTTTACATCACCGTCAACGGACATTGTATAATAAATACCGTCAATGGGAGTGCTGAGATAAGGTGTATCAGCCTGAGTTTTTGAAATATAATTTACTGAATCTGTCTGTACAGAAGCTGAATCATCAGTTGAAGTTTCTTCTGTCGGTTTGCTGTCAAAGTTGATAATTCCGGTAAAAACAAGAACTGCAAACACAACGACAAGTGCAAGAAGCACAAGAACAACCGTCAGCTTCTTTTTATTATTATCCATTAAAATGACACCTCCGTGCGTAATGATAATATTATAATCCAAAACTGCATTTCTGTCAATAAAACTTTACCGATTCTTTATATTTTACCTGTTGTAATAGATGTCGGAAAATGTTATTATATATATGATATCCGACGAAAGGAATAAATTATGAATTTAAGAGATAAAAAATACATCCCTTACTACTTAGCCGGAATTATACTCATACTCATGGCGCTGATTGTTATTGTGATCGCAACGTCAATCCCGAAGGATAACACGGATTACACACCTGAAATAATAACTGAGCCTGAAGTCACTACACTTTTTATGAACGGACTCGTTCCCTATTACGAAAATATTCCTGCAAGTGCATTTGAGCCTGAATCATTTGTTTATGATGATGAGGGCAGAATGACCTACGCAGACAACAGTGTGCCCTACTACACGGGTATTGACGTTTCTTCTCATCAGGGTGATATAAACTGGTGGAAGGTTGCAGAGGACGGCATTGATTTCGCTATCCTCCGTGCAGGCTACAGAGGTTACGGTACAGAGGGAAAAATGGGAGAAGATTCAATGTTCAGAGCAAATGCACGTGGCGCTCTGAATGCGGGACTTCAGATAGGCGTTTATTTCTATTCCCAGGCAATTACAGTTGAAGAAGCCATCGAAGAAGCTGAATTTGTGCTTGATATTATTGAAGGCTATGACATTCAGTGCCCCGTTGTCTTTGACTGGGAAACTGAGCCGGGAATCGGAATGCGTACAGACAATCTGCCCGGCAATATAATTACTGACTGCGCTGTTGCATTCTGTGAAAAAATCAAGGAAGCAGGCTACACACCGTCAGTTTACTTCAATCTTTCCGATGCTTACGAAAGATATGACCTTGACAGAATAAGTGACTATGTATTCTGGTATGCACAGTATAAGGGCACTTCCCCGAATTTTTATTACAAGTACAGCATCTGGCAGTACACAAACAAAGGCAGCGTCAACGGAATCAACGGCGTGGTTGACCTGAATATATGCTTTGAAGAATTCTGAATGCAATAATAAAGACACAGCTACAACAATTGTAGTTGTGTCTTTTGTTTTAATATGAAGCTACTCCGGAATATTTGCTGTATACATACGGCAGAGGGTCAACTCGTGTGCCGTCAAGCCAGACCTCAAAGTGAAGATGATAGCCGGTAGAATTACCCGTAGTGCCGATTGAAGACAGATGCTGACCTGCTCTTACATAGTCACCAACATTTACACGGAACGAATCCTTCAGAGCATGAGCATAGCCTGTAACGACACCGCTGCCGTGATCAACCCTGATATAATAACCCCAGCTGTAATGATAAGTTGCCATAACAACAACACCGTCAGCAACAGATACGATTCTTCTGCCTCGGCATGAGCCGTCATCTGCAGAAACGATATCAATTCCGTAATGAGATCTTGAGGGGTTATAAGCCTGAGAAAGCCAGAAGCAGTTATCGGGCGCAGGCCATATAAATGTACCGCCCTGATCACGGGTCAGTCTCGGTGAAGCAGAGCCTGTAATTCCGGGTACGCCGAGAGTACCGATTTTAATAAGCTCATTTACAGGATCGTTTGCGTTATATCGTGAAAGCACACTTCCGCTTGAAACGAGAACACCGTCAATATAAGTGTCAGTATATGATACAACATCTCTTCCCGGTACACCCTCAACAATTGTCATGGTTGTGCCCACATAAAGGCTGTTGTCATACTGCATAACAGATTCATAATCAGTAATTTCCACTGAAGTGTATGTTTTTGTTGCCCTGATGCTGATGTTTCTTTCTCCTTCTTTTATCAGAAGAACAGAGCCTTCAGGTAAAACCTGAGTGTCGAGATCGGGATTCAGAGAAAGAAGCTCAGATTCGGAAACTGAATATTTTGCAAGAATTTCATCAATTGACTCTCCCTGTGCAACTGTGTGCTCAACGGGGGCTTTATCTTCAGCCATAAGTAATTTATAAAACTCCTCAGCTGAAAGAATATTTTCATTATCAGGATAAACACCCACAAGAGTGGTTATATCACTGTTGAATTCAACTGTACAGTCATCGGTGTCAAAGCCGTTTTCTTCTGCATATTTATCAAGAATTCCGTTTGTAACACGGTTGAATGTATCCTCACTTTTAACGGTACAGAAGTATTTACCGTCAACATAGACACCGCAGGCATTGACTGTTTTTTCACTTACTGCCGAAATGATATTATCGGCAACGGTTTCAATGTCATCAATACTGTCAACAGTTGTAAGTGTGATTTTATACTCAGGCAATGCAGCCTCAGCATCACTTCCCGTAGAAGCAAATCTGTTATGTGCCACATTCTGCGCCTGCTTATATGCATCTTCGTTTTCAAGTGTGCCGACACATACATCGTTTACATATACATCAACTGCAAAGGTAAGGTTAGTATAGGCAACATAGAAAGAAACGAGGAAAAGCACGGCAAAAACAGGAATTACGGAGCTTAATGCGGCACGGTTGAATTTTTCGTGTACCTTAAGTGATTTTCTGAAGTAAGAAAAAAATGTCCTTAATCCCTTGAAAGGATTTGCCTTCATATCAGCCTTCAGAGTCGGAAGCGCATTTCTGAATTCAGAGAAAAACTGCTTTCCTTCACGGGAAACTGCAGCAAAATAATGCTTTATATGCTTAAAAAGGGAGACGAAAAGACCGCCGATAAAAAGAAATACTTTTTTTATAATACGGAACAGGAAACCGAATGTTTTTGAAAATACAACGGCAAATGCTTTTCTGTATCCTTCACCGATTGAATATATGTCCTTATATATTCCGTAAAAAAAGCGGCGCATTTCAATTCTCCTTTCTTAATTTTTTAAATATTATACTATATAAAAGCTGAATTTTCAAGTGGATGAAAATTACAGACAAATGCGGCAGCCGAAGCCGCCGCAGTGTGATTTATTCTACTATCTGACCTGCAGGCTCTTCAGCAATAGGCTCGGGAGTGATTTCGGGAGCGGGTGCCTGAGTTGTATTTTCAACGGGAGCCTGAGTTGTAGCCTCAGTTGTTGCTGCTGTTGTAGCCTCAGTTGTTGCTGCTGTAGTAGCTTCAGTTGTTGCTGCAGTTGTTGAAGGAGCACGTGTAGTTGTAACCTGTCTGCGTGTTGTTGTTTCTGCACGTGTTGTTGTTTCGGGAACACTTGTGGAAGCGATAACGCCCTGAGCGTCACCTACGTTGCCGCCATACTCAGTGTCTTCCATTTCCTCCATACCTGTACTTCCGTTGAAATCCTCTGTTTCATCAGTAAGCATTTCAAGAACTGCATCAGTTGAATCAGTTGTGGGTGAAGATGCAGGCTTATTGAAGTTAAGAGGATGAGTTGCGAAGTAAAGAGCTGCTGCAACTGCAAGAATAATTACAAGAA
>JAFYUD010000185.1 GCA_017549665.1 Clostridia bacterium
GGAACGTGATACATGATGGGTTCCATGTTGTGAAGAAGAGCAGGGTAGAGAATACCTGACTGACGCATTACAACCCAGTGCTTGAGACCGCTTTCAGCGAAAATACGCTCAGCGATTGTCTTTGAGATTGCGTAGTGGTCATAGATAGAAATTTTGATGGGGTCACCGCAACGTCCCCAATGGATGGGAGCGTTTCTGCAGCCTGTTTCAGCAACAGTACCGATGTAACAAACTTTAACAGCATCGGGATCGGGCTGTTCTTTTACAGCCTTAACGATGTATTCAGCAGCTGTAACGTTTGTCTTGAGTGTTGTGTAGGGTTTGTAGTCAGCTGCGGGTGATACCATGCCGCCGATGTGGAGAACATAGTCACAGCCGTTGATACCTTCCTGAATTGATTCGTAATCAAGAAGATCACCCCATACAACCTTTACGTTGGGGTATGAAAGATAAGGCTTAAGAAGCTTGAAGTTCTTGGGGCCCTTTCTTGCAAGGAGTCTGATGTTTACGTCGTTAGGATACTTGAGAAGTTCCTGGAATGCTGCCCAGCCCATTGTGCCGGTACCGCCGGTAATAAAAACGGTTTTCTTTGCCATTCTGATTTCCTCCGAACATAGATTTTTTACATTAACATGAATAATTATATAATAAAATCTGTGTTCAATGGTTATTATTTTTTTAACAAATGCTTATTTGTGTGAACATTTTGTTAATAAAATATCTTTTAAGTATATAGAAACATTTTTAAGTGTGAGATTCCCGTATCTGCATTCCGTTATTGTCGATAAAATAATCATCATGGTAAATCAGCTCGCTTACCGTCACACACTGAAAATTGTTCGTTTCAAGGAAATCAAGAATCAGCGGTAA
Source organism: Clostridia bacterium (assembly GCA_017549665.1). Next base: position 871 of record JAFYUD010000185.1, read on the forward strand.
TGCTTCGGCAGTACATTCTGTACCGGTATGCAGCTGAATAATCGACCCGTTTTTCACCCTTGTTGTCACTCTTTCAACTATTTCCGATGCAGAAATATTCTTCCAGTCAATTGAATCCACATCCCATTGAATTGTAGTCATGCCGAGGTCTTCTGCGGCGGAGATAGTTTTGTTGTCGTAAGCTCCCGACGGTGCACGGAATAGGACAGGGGAGTGACCTGTAATATTTCTTACTGTTTCGTTGCATTTCTGAATATCAAGCATAATCTTTTCATAATTCATTGTCGGCAAATCTTTATGGGAATAACCGTGGTTGCCGATTTCATGCCCCGCTTCATAAATTTTCTGCACTTCGTCGGGATAATCAACCGCCCATGAGCCGAGCATGAAAAATGTGCATTTTATGCCGTGATTTTCGAGTGTGCCGAGAATGTTATCAATATCACCGCTTGCGGCACAGTTGAAGGTAATCGCCACCTTGTTTTCCTGTGTATCAACGTTGTAAATGGGTATCATCCTTGCCTGAACCGATACCGCATCTGACAGAGTGTGAGCAGTTATGAATATACCGAAAACCACAATCAGCATCACAATTGCGGTTATAATAACAGATTTCATTCTTACTGACAGAATTTTCATATAAACACCTCTGTAATTTATATGAGAGATATTTGTGTGTATGAAATTTTTTTAATTGTATTGTAAAATCATAATAAACTTGGTATAATTTGTTTCATATTGATAATTTTAGGAGGGGATATTCATGTTGTTTTTTAAAAGACGTAGACTAATAGAAAGATATTTAGCAGAAGCTACAGAGTATCTTGACCGTCATTATCACAAGCCTTTTCAGGATATAAAAAACAATACAGAGATTAAAAAACAGCATGAAGAAGAGAATCGTAAAAAGACCGAAGATAATGATACTTTTGTTGTAAAATTCAGTCTGCAATCAGACAAAGAAGAAAATGATTTATATGATGCAGACAAGGTTACATCAACCATGCGTCAGTTTTCCGGCACGCATGATATCAAAAGAATGGAGTCTGAATTGAATAAGAATCTGAATCAGACTTTTGTAGACAGATTGTTGTTGTATTTGCTATACAATAAAAAGAAAACATCAGATATTTATAAAGCAGCACAGATTGATAAACGACTGTTTTCTAAAATTATTTCGGACAGAGAGTATAAACCGTCCAAAGATACTGCTATATCATTAGCCTTAGCACTGGAATTGTCATTTGATGAAGCAAGTGACTTTATATCACGTGCAGGTTTTGCTTTTTCACACAGCAATAAGAGGGATGTAATAATTGAATATTTTTTCAGAGAACAAATTTATGATTTGTTTGATATAAATGACGTGCTATATAGTCTTAACTTAAAGCAAATAGGCAGATATTAAAAAGTCGTGTCAAAGGCGACCATTTTACCACCTTTTTCTGATAGAATGAGATCATCAATCAGAAAAGGTGGTTTTTTTATGAAAACAATTCAGCAAGGAAGTAAATTCAGGATATATGATGACAGTGTAAGAACTTATGATAAACTGCCGTCTTCAACATTCAACATTGGATACAGTCAACAGGAAGGCTGTTATCTCACACAACGGCAGAATATTGAGGTGTCTGAAAAATCATATGGGGAACACAATTCAAAGGCAATAAAAGTTCTTGAGTCTTTCCGTAATTTTGAACGTAATCTCGGTGTCATACTCAGCGGTGATAAGGGAATAGGTAAATCAATGTTTGCAAAGCTTGTATGTATGAATGCTATGAAAGAAGAATACCCTGTAATAATTGTTGACGATTGTTATCCCGGAATTGCAAGATTTATTGAATCAATAGAACAGGAATGTGTTATTCTGTTTGATGAATTTGATAAAACATTCAGATGTACTCATGATAAAGACGAGCAGTCTGCATTATTGAGTTTGTTTGACGGAACATCAGGTGGAAAGAAACTGTTCATCGTTACCTGCAATGATCTTTACAGACTCAGCAAATATATAGTCAATCGTCCCGGCAGATTTCATTATCATTTCCGTTTTGATTATCCTTCTCC
>JAFYUD010000015.1 GCA_017549665.1 Clostridia bacterium
AATGACAGCAGGTGAAAATTATGAATCTGCCCGAAAGATGGATATGGTTACCAACCGAAAAATATCCCGATTTTCAGACAGCGCACTACAGTGCAATGTCGGAGAAGCCTCACAGAAACTACTGTGTGGCTGAATTCAGAAAAGATTATCATTTCAGCAAAAAAGTCACCGCCCTGACACTTCGTTTCAGCGGTGATACTGCTTTTGAAATTCATCTCAATGATAAAATGATTGCAACAGGTCCCGTGCCCGTTGCGGGTGACTTCCTGGGCAATGACTTCCCCAGAGGTCAGTTTTACATGAGTGAAATCACTCTCAAGCCTGACAGCTGCAATCTGAATTTTTACGCAAGAGTCAGACTCGGCCCTGTCAGCATCCATGAGTATTCCAAAGGTCACGGCGGATTCATGCTCGGCAGCCTCGTTACCTTTGAGGACGGCACCAAGGATATCATCAACACTGACAGCACATGGCTTGCAAGAAAAAACGGTGCATATACAAAGCCTTTTGAATTCGACAGCACAATTCCTGCCGACGAATGGGTAAATGCGGAAAACACACCCGATATATGGCATCCGGCACCGGCACCTCTTGCTCAGCTTACATACGAAAATGTCAGTCTTCCCACTGATTCCGTTATTATCCCTGCCGGTGAAAAAACGGAAGCAATCATCGAAACCGACAGAATATATGCAGCACTTTTAGGTCTCAAAGTAAAAGCTCAGGGCAAGGTCAATATAGAAGTTACAAGCTTTGAAACAGAAATCGACCACCGTTCAAAAACTGAGAAATTTGTGTTTGACTCAGATTGTGAGTACAGAGGTCTTCAGATTCACAGCGCAGGCGGAATCAGAATAAAGGCTGAAAATCTTTCAGACAGCGAAGTTCAGATTATCCCCACAATAACAGCCGTCTGCTACCCCGTTTTCAACGAAGCGAAAACCATCACAAACGATGAAGACATCAATCTTGTCCTTGACGTATGCGCTCATACGCTTAAGTATTGCCGTCAGCATATTCATCTTGACAGTCCCTGTCATTATGAGCCTCTTGCCTGCACGGGCGATTACTACATCGAAAGCCTTATGACAGCATTTTCATTCGGTGATATGGACCTTGCAAAGTTTGACATCATCAGGACAGCAGAGCTTATCCGTAACAACTCGGGCAGAATGTTCCACACAACATACAGCCTTATCTGGGTACAGATGCTTTATGATGTATATAAGCTCACAGGTGATAAAGATATGCTCAGAGAATGTGAGGATGCACTGATTATTCTTCTCAATCTTTTCCATACATATCTCGGAGACAACGGTATCATTGAGAATCCCCCTGATTATATGTTTATTGACTGGCTTTATATTGATGAGATTTCACTTCATCATCCTCCGAAATCTCTCGGTCAGAGCTGTCTTAACATGTTTTATTTCGGTGCACTTGAAACTGCCGTCAGAATTTTTACAATTCTTGATGATAATTCAATGGCAGACCTTTGCAGAAAGAATGCTGACAATCTTAAAAAGTGCGTCAATGAAATCCTTTTTGACAAAGAAAGACAGATGTTTACAGAAGGTCTCAACACTCCCACACCTGAAAACCTTCTTTATTCGCAGATGCCGCAGAATACGGAAAAGATATACTACAGAAAGCACGCAAATATACTCGCTGCCTACTTCGGAATCTGTGACAAAGAAATGTGCGTAAACCTTCTTCACCGTATTATGTCAGATGACATTCCGGGTGAATATCAGGCTTATTTTGCACATTATCTCCTTGAAGCAGTCTACAGAAACGGACTTCGTGACGAATACACACTTGAGCTTGTAAGAAAGTGGATTCCTCATGTAAAAGACTGCAGCAAGGGACTTACGGAAGGCTTTATTCCTCCCGAGCCTACATACAGCTTTGACCATTCACACGCATGGGGCGGCACACCGCTGTATTCACTTCCCCTTGCACTGACAGGTCTTGAGGTGCTGAAACCTGATTTCACCGAAATCAGTCTTTCACCTTCACTTCTGGGACTTAAAAAAGCAGCAGTGCAGATTCCCACTCCCTACGGAAATATTACGGTTACTCTTGAAGACGGAAAACAGCCTGTTTTCGATGTACCCGCAGAAATAGAAATCAAATAAAAAGAGGTATAAATCATGGAAAAATTCAAAGGACTCTTTACCGCTCAGCTCACTCCCTTTACTGCTGACGGCAAAATCAACGAGAAAGCACTTGAACAGCTTATCAAAAACAATATAAAGATGGGTGTAAAAGGTTTTTATGTAGGCGGTACAACTGCTGAAGCATTCCTTATGTCTGCAGATGAAAGAAAGTATCTTCTTGAGCTTGTAAAGTCAATGGCTGAAGACAAGACAATCATTGCTCACATCGGCTCACTTAACGAGGCAGAAGCAATCAGCCTTGCACAGCACGCAGAAAAAACAGGCGCAGATGCTATCTCATCAGTAGCTCCCTTCTACTACAAATTTACTTTCAATGAAATCAAAAATTACTACAACCGTGTTGCTGACAGTGTAAGCATCCCCATGCTAGTATACAACTTCCCCATGAACACAGGTGTCACAATGACAATGAAAGAGCTTGGCGAATTCTTCAAGGATGACAAATTCTTCGGCTTCAAGCACACTTCAAGTGACTTCTTCACACTTGAGCAGGTCAAGGCAAACTTCCCCGAAAAAATTGCTCTCAACGGCTTTGACGAAATGTTCCTTGCAGGTCTTTCAATGGGTGCAGACGGTGGTATCGGCAGCACATACAACTTCATGGCTGACAAGTTTGTAAAGATCAGAGAGCTCTTCATGGAGAACAAGATCGCAGAGGCTCAGGAAATCCAGCATACAGTCAACAAGATCGTTGCAGTTCTCTTCAGACTTGGTCTCATGCCTGCACAGAAGGAAGTTCTCAATCAGATGGGACTTGACTTCGGTGTCTGCAGACATCCCTTCGGTGAGCTTGACGATCAGGGCAAGGAAACAATCCGTAAGGAAATCCTTCCCCTTCTGTAATTATATAAAAACATACAAAAAAGGTACAATCCGAAAGGACTGTACCTTTAATTTTTTTTATATTGATTCAGTAATCAATCAGCAACGTCAATGCCTCGCTCTTTTCTGAACACTGCAAGGTCTGCAATAACCTGCTTCTTCTTTTCGCCTGTAAGGTCGTAGAAGAACATGGGAATTGAGCAAAGAAGCATACTGATACCGGGAACGATTGAAACAAGTGTAAACATTGCAAAACGGAGATTGTCAGGCATCTCAGTTGCAGCAACAACAGCAGTTGATGAGAGCATCTGCTCAGGCTTGAGACCGATAATCATATACATGATAACGATACCTGATGTTGCGAATGCGTTACCGATTTTATTGATAAAGCCCTGGCATGCTGCACCGAGAGCATTATCACGGAAGCCTGTTTTAAGCTCCATAAAGTCAAGACAGTCGCAAATCATTGCAAAGCAGACTGTGTTGATAACACCGAGAGGAATACATGAAATGATGATGAAAGGAATACAAGCATAAAGATTCATTGTAAACCAGCCCACAAGAGTTGTCACGATACTTGCAACGAAGCCTGCAAGACATGAAACGATAACAAGCTTTTTATAGTCAAACTTCTTCATAAGCTTGGGCATAAAGAGTGTTGCGCCGAAAAGACCTACGATTGAGCTGATCTGGAAAACAGTCTTTACTGTTGAAATACTTGCTTCAACAGCAGCAATTCTTTCAGCCTCGGTAAGAAGAGTTGTAAGGTCGGGACCGATGTAGAATGAATAACGTGCAACGTGAATTGCAGCAGCACCGACCATGTAACGTCCTGCAGAAAGAACGCCCATAAGAAGAACAAGAACAAGAGGCTTACATGTAAAAATACGTTTGAGCTGAGAAGGCTCACCGGGCTGGCGCACACGTGAAGGCATCTTGATTCTTTCCTTTACGCCGAAGCATGAAACGGCATAAAGAATTGTACCGAGACCGACAGTGATAATTGCCATAACAAGATACTTTTTCTTCTGAACTGTAAGAGCATCCATAGGCTCTGCCGCATTTTCGACAACAGCAGCCATAATAAGACCGACTACAAGGAAAAGCACCTCAGGTACAGCTGAACCGATACTGTTGAAGATTTTGCTTACAGAGATAACTGAGCTTCTCTCCTCAGAATCGGGAGTCATAACATTGGGAAGTCCCCAGAATGAAACGTCACCCACCGTATAAAGCATACCCCATGCAACGTAAACAATAGCAGAGTAAATCATAAGCTGAGTCTTATCAAGATCAGGACTCAGATACATAAGTATTGTCACTGCTGCAATAGGAATAAGCGCAAAACGGATAAACGGAATCATCTTACCGCTTTTAAGATTACTTCTGTCAACAATAATGCCCATCAGAGGGTCATTGATAGCATCCCACACACGTGCAAGAAGCATAAGAAGAAGAACAAACATAGGTGCAAGCTGTAAGACATTAAGATAATAGTCACTTATGTAGCTTGACATAAGTGCATAAATCATACCCTGACCGAGACCTGCAACACAGAATGCCGTCATTTCATTTTTCTGAACATATTTTTTTCTGTCCATAAACAGGATTACCTCCCCATTTTCTTATATTGTATATATTAACACCAATCAGAACATTTTTCAATGTTTTTCTTATAAGTCATTACATATATATTTCTGAATTTTCAAGGTTTTTCCACAGAAATTCATCATTATCAAAAACCATATAGCTGTGAGGACTGTTTTCCTTGGGAATTGAAACCGAGCCGGGATTCATATATACAAAACCGTCACATTCAATATTTTTCGGCACATGAGTATGACCGCAAAGAAGAATGTCCCCCTGAGATAAGGGCGGAGGTGTTGTCTCATTGAATTTATGTCCGTGAGTAGCATATATAAGCTTGTCACCACAAGGAATAACAGCGTAATCTGCAAGCATGGGAAAATCAAGCACCATCTGGTCAACTTCTGTATCGCAATTACCTCTGACACAGAGAATCTTATCCTTCAGAGGATTGAGCATTGCTATAACTTCTTTGGGGGCATATTCCTTCGGAAGGTCATTTCTGGGTCCATGGTAAAGAATATCACCGAGCAGAAGAAGTCTGTCACCCTTTTCCTCTTTGAATTTTTCAATAAGCATTCTGCAGTAATATGCAGAGCCGTGAATATCAGATGCAATAATTATTTTCATACTTATACCTCTTTTTTAAGGATCGCATACCTTACACTCCGAATAGCCGTAAAGCTCGGCATCTTCTACGGTAACGCATATAACCGTACTGTCCTTTATTGTTCTGCAGTCGTCTCTGTGGTACTTACTTCCCGATTTCACCGATATATATACTGTACCGTAGGGATTATTCACAAGTGAAGAAGAGCCTGAGCTTACATTGAATTTATCAAGTCCTGCAGAAACACGCAATATTTTTCTTGCGTCCGACGCAGTTATTTTCCCGTCGCCGTTAACGTCT
>JAFYUD010000186.1 GCA_017549665.1 Clostridia bacterium
CTTATAAGTCCCTCATATTTCTTTTATTTTTCCACTTGTATATAAGATTTTTTTATAGTATAATAAGAAAAAAATGCAAGGAGAATTTATTTATGAAAAAATTTATTTGTGCATTACTTGCAATTATTATTGTTCTTACTCCCGTTTCAGCTTTTGCTGCTGAAGACACAAATCCGATGGAAATCAAAATGGGGGACATCAACCTTGACGGAAAAATCTCTGCATCTGATGCCCGTCTTGCACTCCGTTGCTCTGCAAAGCTTGATTCTGCAGAAAACATTTCAATGCTGAGCATTGATGCTGACGGTGACGGAAGAATTTCAGCTGCTGACGCAAGATATATCCTCCGTGTTTCAGCAAAACTTGCAAAATTTACAATAGGTTTTGACGGTGACGGTCTTCCCTGCTTCCTTGAAGCACTTCACAGCAACGTCTATTATCTTGACATTTCAAATTATGATTCAACAACAAAATCGTCACTTGAATTTGAAGTTGCCAGAAAGAACGATAATATCTATATGATGAGTGATGACGAAGAAATGATGAACCGTCTCGTTAAGGATGGCGATTCCCTCAACATCACAAAATGCGGCATAATGGTTTCAAACAAAAAAATCTATTTTCTTATGGGCAACGAAACTTCCGATATTGCTATCGAAATCCCCGAAGAGCTGCTTCAGGAAGAACTCGGGATGAATTCATCATCACTCAATGATATTGTTGATATGATAAGCACTCTTATTCCCGAAAACATCGGTCTTCCCGTAAAGACAGAAGTTGACGGTCAGCAAGTTTATTATTACACATATTCAGCAGCAGGTCAGACCTGTCAGCTCTATATGTCAGAAAACGGCAAGCTTCTTTACATTGACGGTCTTATGGGTAACGGCGAAATACAGCGCCTTCTCACATTCAACAAGGTGTCAGGTGACTCACCCGATAAATATTTTGACCTTGACAGATTTGTCGAACAATGATAATTGAATTCAGGAAGACCCGACAGCGGGTCTTCTTTTTTACTTTTGCAAAAAAAAAACATTTGTTCGATGTATTGAAAACACATTTTTTTGTGATATAATAATAGAAAAAGGAGGCATAGAAAAATGAATCAGAATAAAACATATATTGCAATAGATCTCAAGTCTTTCTATGCCAGCGTTGAAGCAACGGAAAGAGATCTTGACCCGCTTACAACGAATATTGTTGTTGCAGACCCGTCAAGAACCGAAAAAACAATCTGTCTTGCTGTTTCACCGAGCCTTAAAAGCTATGGTATATCAGGAAGAGCCAGAATGTTTGAGCTGATTCAGCAGGTTAAGGTTATAAATACTCAGCGTCAGCAGAAAGCTCCGGGCAGAAAACTCACAGGCTCATCCTATGACCATAATGAGCTTATGAATAACCCGTCACTTGCCGTTGATTACATTGTGGCACCGCCGAGAATGGCAATGTATATTGATTACAGCTCACGTATTTTTGAAATTTACATGCGTCACGTAGCTCCCGAAGATATTCATGTCTATTCAATAGACGAAGTTTTTATAGATGCAACATCTTACCTTAAAACAACAAAAATGACTGCCCGTGAGTTCACAATGATGCTTATTCTTGAAGTTCTGAGTGAAACGGGTGTAACGGCAACGGCAGGAATAGGCCCTAATCTTTATCTCTGCAAAATTGCGATGGATATAACGGCAAAACACATTCCGCCCGACAAAGACGGCGTAAGAATTGCCGAGCTTGATGAAATGACCTACCGCAGAGAGCTGTGGAATCACCGACCGCTTACCGATTTCTGGCGTGTGGGCAGAGGAATTTCAAAAAAGCTCGAAGACCATTATCTTTATACAATGGGCGATGTCGCAAGATGCTCATTATACAATGAAAATCTGCTTTATAAACTGTTCGGAATCAACGCAGAGCTCCTTATTGACCATGCATGGGGTTGGGAGCCTTGCACAATTGCCGATATCAAGGCATATAAACCCTCAACAAACAGTATAAGCTCGGGGCAGGTGCTTCACTCCCCTTATACAAACGAAAAGGCACGCATTGTTGTGCGTGAAATGGCAGATAATCTTGCACTTGACCTTGTTGAAAAGAAACTTGTTACAAACCAGCTTGTTCTTACAATCGGCTATGATGCATCAAGCATAACGAATGTTTACACAGGCGAAGTCAAGGTTGATTTTTACGGCAGACAGATTCCGAAAAGTGCGAGAGCCACGGCAAATATCGTCAGACATACGGCTTCGGCAAAGCTTATCACTCAGGCTGTACTCAAAGCTTATGATGAAATCACCGAAAAAGAACTTACGGTCAGAAGAATCAATATTTCAGCCAATCACATCGTCCCCGAAAGCAGTATAAGCAAAGGCCCTGCACCTTATCAGATTTCTGTTTTTGAAGATTATGAAGAAACTGTCAGACAGCAGGAAAAAGAAAAAGCCGAGCTTGAAAAAGAGAGAAAAATTCAGGAAACACTTATAGACATCAAACACAAATTCGGCAAAAATGCAATTTTAAAGGGAACAAATCTGCAGGAGGGTGCAACCGCAAAGGACAGAAACAGTCAGATAGGCGGTCACAAGGCATAAATTATGAGCAACACAGATAAATACAATGACATTATAAACCTGCCGCATCACGTTTCACCGAACAGAAATCATATGTCTATGATTGACAGAGCGGCTCAGTTCAGTCCGTTTGCCGCATTGACGGGTCACAGCGAGGCTATTGATGAAGTTGCACGTTTTACGGAAAACGCACCTTTTCTTGACGAAAACACAAAAGATATTCTCAACGAAAAACTGCAACTTATAGCTGAGTCATTAAACAATGAGCCCGTTGTTTCAATAACATTTTTCAGACCCGATACAAGAAAAAGCGGCGGTGCATATATTATAAAAAACGGCACAGTGAAAAACATCGATTCATTCAACCGTGAACTTTATTTTGCCGATAATACACACATCCCGATTGACAGCATCATCGAAATCGACGGCAGAATGTTCAACAGCTATTAAAATACAAAGCGGCACAATCCCGAAGGACTGTGCCGTTTTTTTGTTTATTCAAAATAAATAGCCGAGGTCTGTGCCCAGATAAGGGGCGGAAGAGTCATACCCTGCTGTGAAGGTATTTTGCCCGCAAGAACCTTTTCGTGAATAATCTGATAAGCAAAATTTGCTTCATAATTTATGTGAGCACACATAAATCCTGCCTTTTCAACGGGAATTTCAAATGTGTAATCACCCGATTTTTCAGCTTTAAATGTAAAGCATTCACCGTCCTGATTAAAAACACGAAGAATGTGATTTTTCTTCATTTTTTTAACGGAAACAGTAGCTTTCAGACCTTCTGTCAGCTTCACCGTATCACCGAGAAGGTTTTCACCGCAACGGATATCAATAAACGTTGCACCCATATGGTCACAGATTGTGGTTCTGCCCTTTTTTATGGCATCAAGAATATCTTCGGGAGAAGCTGACTTTGCATAAACATAAGTAACGGGCATCTGAAGAAGATTTGTAACAACATAATCGGAATGATAGTCACTTCCGCCGACAACCGGCAGTTTATAGCCCTTTCTGAGCTGTTCGTGCCACCAGTCTGTGCATACGATATTATCATAATGCTGAGGTGCATTCCACACTTCAAGAACATCCACTTCGCCGGGGTCTTTTTCCCATCTCCACGGGCATTGCATACACCACGGGTGATTCATGCAGACAAGTGCACCTCTGCGTTGTGCTTCATTTTTAACTTCAAGCCATTCTTCATAAGTTTCCGCATCAAAATGGTCAACAACATCCTTCACGCCCCAGAGATTTGCGTGACCACCGTGCTTTGTATATTCAGCACCGTAAATGAGTGTAAGCCCATCTGTTTCAGGAAACTCTTCACACAGCTTGTTATGGTCTGTAATTATAACAAAATCAAGCTTGTTCTTTTTTGCAAGTTTTATAACTTCCTCAAGTGTAAGTTTGCCGTCTGAAGCAGTAGTATGTGTATGAGGAATACCTGAATACCATTTATAACTCATTATATCACCTTTTGATAAAACCCGGGCATCAGCTGATACCCGGGCAATATTTATGGATTTGTTATTACTTTACTCTGTATCCGAAGAGTCTGAGAATTCTGTAAAGGAGACAGATGATTTCTGAGAAGAAGTTGATGTGTTCTCTTCCGCAGATATCACATTCCTTGTCATTATGACCGCCTTCACCGTCAGGACCTACTTCGATACCGTAATCGGGATCCATATCCGTTACATCTCTGCCGTCAAGGTCACAGATGCCGTCGCCATCTTCATCAAGATGTCCGAGTGCAGGAATTTCTTCCTGAGGTTCAGCAACGATATCACAAACGATACAATGTGAACCATCTGTAAGACCTGTACGTGTACAAGTGGGTTCATAACCCTTGTCAGCAACAAGGTTGTGACCCTTTGCAGGAACTGTTGTCTGTGCAACGATTACTTCGTTACATACTGAACAATGTGAACCGATTGTCTTACCTGTCTTTGTGCAGGTGGGTTCAACTGCCTTATCAACAACTATAATATGACCCTTTGCACCTGTATCAACTGTTGTTCTGCTGAGCTCATCGTTACAAACGCCACAATATACAACGTTATCATATGAACCGCTCTGTGTACAGGTTGCTTCTTTCTCATTTTCCTTGACAATCTTGTCGGGCTTATGAGCAATTGTTGATCCTGTTATTGTTTTACGGCTTACTTCCTTTTTACAGGTGATACAGTAAATAACCTCATCGTAAGAAGAAGGAACCTTACAGGTTGCTGCTACCTTGTTTTCAACAACAGGAGCACCGGGTGTATGTGTACCTACTGCAATAGCAACCTTTTCACGGCTGATTTCTTCAGTACATACTGTACAGTAGTATACTTCGTCGTATGAACCGCCTTCAAGACAGTTGCCGAATACTTCGTTTTCTTTTACTGCTTCACCCTTTGTATGACCGGGAGCTTCGTGAATCTTGCCGACTCTTGAAATTTCTTCAGTACATACTGAACAGTAGATAACTTCGTCATATGAACCGTCAACTGTACAAGTTGCGGGAACATCGTTTTCGATTACAGGTTCACTGTCTGTATGACCGGGAGCTGTATGAACCTTACCTGTTCTTGAAAGCTCTTCTGTACATACTGAACAGTAGATAACTTCATCATATGAACCGTCAACAGTACAGCTTGCAGGAACATCGTTTTCAACTACTGTTTCACCGGGTGTATGACCGGGAGCAGTGTGAACCTTTGTTTCTCTTGAAAGTTCTTCACCGCATACTGAACAGTAAACAACTTCATCATAAGAACCGTCAACAGTACAGCTTGCAGGAACATCCTTTTCAACTACGGGTGCGCCTTCTGTGTGAGGAACAACGGGGATTGTCTTTGTTTCTCTTGAAATAACTTCGCTACATACTGAACAGTAAACAACTTCGTCATATGAACCGGGAACCTTACATGTGGATTCGTTTCTGTTTTCTTCTCTTGTTGCTTCTGTGTGAGGAAGTTTTGCGATTGTGCCCTGTTCGATGTATTCACAGAATTCACAACCTCTTTCCTTGGTGCCTTCCTTGTTACAAGCAGGAGCAGAAGTTTCTGTCCAGTCTTTCCATGTATGAGCTGTTGTTGTGAGCTGTTCTGTGTAATCAGCATTACCTGTAACTGTTGTAATTACAGCAGGTGACCAGGAATATGCATAATGATTATCTGCATCGGGAGCCTTTACAGTATTAGCAGGAACAGAAATAACTGAACCGTATTCAACATCTGCATTTGTACGGACTGTGCCGTCTGCAAATGTCCATGTTACTGTGTACTTATTGATTATCTGATTATATCTTGCCTTGTATGTTGTGTTACCTTCGATTTCACCTACAGCGGGTGTCCAGCCTGCGAATGTGAATGTATACTGAGCTGTTGCATCCTTTGTGGGATTTGTACCGTCAAATGTGGGAACTGTACCGTAAGGAACATCTTCATCTGTTTCAAGAACTGTACCGTCTTCGTCTGTCCATACTACCGTGTATGTGTTGACTACTGATGAATATGTTGCCTTGTATGTTGTGTTACCTTCGATTGCACCTACAACGGGTGTCCAGCCTGCGAATGTGAATGTATACTGAGCTGTTGCATCCTTTGTGGGATTTGTACCGTCAAATGTGGGAACTGTACCGTAAGGAACATTTTCATCTGTTTCAAGAACTGTACCGTCTTCGTCTGTCCATGTTACTGTGTAGTTATTGACTGTCTGTGAATATGTTGCTGTGTATGTAGCATTACCTTCAACAGCCTTTACTTCGGGAGTCCAGCCTGCGAATGTGAATGTGTACTGTGCTGTGGGAGCCTTTACGGGTGTTGCGTGATCAAATGTAGGAACTGTGCCGTAAGGTACGTCTGCATCTGTTTCAAGAACTGTGCCGTTTTCGTCAACCCATGTAACTGTGTACTTATTTACTGTTTCTTTGAACTTTGCTACATATGTTGCTTCACCTGTTACTGCAACAATTTCTGTTGTCCAGCCTGAGAATGTGTATGTATACTGAGCTGTTGCAGCCTTTACGGGTGTTTCACCTGCATAAACGGGTGTTTCACCGTAAGCAACATCTTCTGCCTGAAGAACTGTTCCGTCTTCATTCTTGAATGTAATTGTGTACTTGTTTACAGTTGCCTTGTATGTTGCCTTGTATATTACATCACCTGTAACAACGCTGATTGAAGGAGTCCAGCCGTTGAATGCGTATGTATACTGAACATCTGCAGCCTTTGTGGGTTCTGTGCCGTCAAATGAAGGCATTGTGTTATATGCAACAGCATTGTCTGTTTCAAGAACTGTGCCGTCTTCGTCTGCCCATACTACCTTGTATGTTCTGACTGATTCCTCAAATACTGCATAGTATGTCTTGTTTGCACCGCCTGCAACAACTGTGGGGAATGAATCAACAACTGCGCCGCCCTTTGTTTCTGACCAGCCCTTGAATGTGTAGACTGTTGAAACTGAGGGTTCTTTTGTTTCCCATGCCTTGTCGGGAGTGATTACATTACCTTCTCTTACAACTGTTGTATGAGTTGTGTTCGCATCGATTACCCATGTTACTGTGATACCGTCATTGATATAAACAGCCTTGATTGTAACATCATTTGTGGGCATTGTTGCGGGATATGTTTCCCACGCACCGATGAAGCCTTCCTTCTGAGGAACTACCTTATTGGGGATTGAATCACCGACAAGAACATTTTCTGTGTAAAGAACTGTTGTGCCGTCTTCATCAACCCATGTTACCTTGTATGACTTTGTAACGGGTGTGAATTCAGCTGTATAAGTTGCTTCGCCTTCAACGGGAACAACTGCAGGAGTCCAGCCCTTGAATTCATATGTATACTGAGCATCTTCTGCCTTTACAGGTGTTGAACCGAAGTCGGGTGTCTCACCGTAAGCAACTTTCTGAGATGTTTCAACGCCTTCAACAATCCATGTGATTGTGTACTCATTTACTGTTGAAGTGTATGTTGCTGTGTAAGTAACATCACCCTTGACTGTGTCAATGTCGGGAGTCCAGCCTGCGAATGTATATGTATACTGAGCTGTGGGAGCCTTTGTGGGTGTTGAACCACCATAGTTGGGTGTTGAACCGTAAGGAACTTCTACGTCTGTTTCAAGAACATTGCCGTTGTCGTTCTTCCATGTTACTGTATATTTGTTAAGTGTTGCTGTGAATGTTGCTGTGTAAGTGATGTTACCTTCAACCGCAGAAACAACGGGTGACCACTTATCAAATGTGTAAGTGTACTGTGCATCAGCAGCCTTTTCAGGTGTTGCACCGTTATATTCGGGAGTTGTGCCGAAAGGTACATCTTCATCAGTTTCAAGAACATAACCGTTTGCGTTCTTCCATGTAACGGTGTATGTATTGACTGTTGCTGTGAATGTAGCTGTGTATGTTGCTTCACCTGAAACGGGAGCAATTGCGGGTGACCACTTATCAAATGTGTATGTA
>JAFYUD010000016.1 GCA_017549665.1 Clostridia bacterium
CCTGTTCGTGCTTACAATATGTATTTTGCATAATACCACACAATAATTTATATCATTATAACATCTAAAAATGGAAATTACAACTATAAAATTAAAAAACTAAAAAAAATTTCATATAATCTTGTAATTATACGGTGAAATGTGTATAATTACTTTGATTAATTCTAATTTTTAATATAATTAAATGTACAGTGTTGTATATTTATAAAAAAGTTGTATACACACATACGGAAAGGTTCATCGATTATGAGTGAAAAAACTGTACAGACCGTTGACGCTAAAAAATCCGAAGGTCTGCAGATAGATAAAAAAACGGTGCTGAGTATTCTCGCTGTGCTTTTGGGAATTATGATTCTCGTTGGTATACTTACTCATGTTATTCCTGCGGGACAGTATCAGATAAGTGATGAAGGCTCAATCATCGACGGTACATATGAACCGCTTGAAGATTATAAGATGCCCGTGTGGAAAATAATTGCATCACCTGTGCTGGCATTTACCGGCTCGCATGCATCCACGGGATTTATGATAATGGCAATTATCATCCTCGTTGGCGGCACATTCCTGATTCTTGACAGAATCGGCGTACTCAAATACATAATGGTAACAATTGTAAATAAATTCAGGGACAAGCGGTATCTGCTTATTGCCGTAATGGTCTTTGCGTGTATGTTTCTGAGTTCAACAGCAGGTGTTCTTGAAGAAAGTCTTACGCTTGTGCCGATTGCAGTTGCAGTTTCCCTTGCAATGGGGTGGGATTCGCTTGTAGGTATCGGAATGAGCTTTGTGGCTGTTGCATTCGGCTTTACTGCAGCTACATTCAATCCGTTCAATGTTGTTACTGTGCAGAAGCTTGCAGGACTTGAAGTTTTCTCAGGTCTCTGGCTCAGACTCGTTATTTTTGCAGCAGTGTATATTGCACTTACAATGTATCTTATTCTGTATGCAAAGAAAATAGAAAAGAATCCTGAGAAATCAATTGCATACGAAAGTGATAAGCTTATAAAGGACAAATATTCAATCAAAGACAGTGCTTATGTGCTTGAAGACCCTAAAATCAGAAACGCTACAAGATCATTTGTAATGTTCATGGGCTTTGTTCTTGTGGGAATTG
Organism: Clostridia bacterium; assembly: GCA_017549665.1. The sequence continues at coordinate 1,115 of JAFYUD010000016.1, forward strand.
TTGCTTCATTTGTTCTCAGTTATGTGGGTAATTATCTTGATAATTCACTTATGAGTGATATCGGCAGTGTTTCATCCCTTGGCTGTATGGCAATATTCTTCCCTGTAGGCGGTCTTGTTGCCGGTCATAAATCAGGTCTCAGACGTAAGGAATTATGGAAATCCTTCGGTGAAGGAATAAAGACAACATTACCCATTATTCCTCTGATTGTTTTTATTCTTGCTATTACATATATTCTCGACGAAGGCAGAATCATGCACACGCTTCTTAACATGATAGACAGTGCCATGACAGGTATTTCTCCTTATTGGGCAATTCTGCTGATGTTTGTCTTTATTGCTATTCTTGAATTTTTCATCGGAAGCGGCACTGCAAAGGCATTTCTCGTAGTACCTCTTATGAGTATGCTCTGCGATCTTCTCGGTGTTACGAGACAGTCAATGGTTATCACCTTCTGTATGGCAGACGGCTTTACGAATCTCCTTTACCCCACAAGCGGACTTATGATTCTTGCTATCGGTATGGTTGGTGTATCATATAAAAACTGGCTTAAGTGGTCATGGAAGCTGTTTGTTGTTCTCGGTATTATTTCAGCAGGATTTATGCTGATGGCCGTAGGAATCAATTACAAATAATATTTTAATACAGATTTTATAAAGGATGTGACAATATGGCAAGATGTCCTCAGTGCGGATATAAACTTTCCCTTGTTGACGTAAAAGCTGAATGTCCTGTTTGTAAAGTAAATATTCCCAATTATAAATGGGAAGACCGTCTTGAAGCAGATGCTGAGAATGCAGAAGCATCATTCAAGATATTCAGAAGAAAGACTGCCGCAATAAAAAGCTGTCTTTTCGGCTCAAAATTCCGTGTTGCAAGATTTGTACTGACATTTGCGCCGCTTCTGTTTTTCCTGTTTCCCATGTTTATTGTAAATACATCCCTGCCCTTTGATAACGGTACACAGTCAGTGTCAATGCTGGGACTCATTCTTGACATCGTAAACGGTAATCTTGATATCGGCTCATTGCTTTCTCTTATGTCGCTCGAGCTTTCAGGTAAGGCATTTACTGTGCTTTACATATCACTTGTACTGGTTGTACTCGGTATTGTTGCAGGTGTGCTCAACTTCTTTGTTATCCTTATTTCAGGGCTTAATTATCACGCAAAGGGAAATATCGTTCTCTGTGTACTCAGTACGGTATTCTTTATTGCAGCAATCGTATGTATAATTGTTTCATCTTCAATGTTTGCTTCTGTTGTATCTGATGTTATCAGTGTGAAGCTTTCATTCAGCCTTTTTGTGGGTATATTGTTCTTTGTTATCAATATTACAATGAACAGCATTGCAAGAAAGCAGTTTGCAGCAGAAAAGAAAGAGCTTGGAAAGAGAATCCGTCAGGAAGAGGGCATTGAAGCTTAATGAGAAGTTTTACAATCGCAAAAAATGATGCTGACAAGCGTCTTGATAAATTTATAACCAAAGCCGCTCCCATGCTTCCGAAGACTCTTATGTATAAGTATATAAGACTCAAACGCATCAAGGTCAACGGTAAAAAGGGAGACATTGCTCTCAAGCTCAGAGAGGGTGATGTTGTTGATATGTATATCAATGATGAGTTTTTTGAAGCAACTGAGGATAAATATGATTTTCTTAAAGCGCCGAAAAGTCTTGATATAATATATGAGGATGAAAATATAATTCTTCTTAATAAGAAAGCCGGTGTGCTTTCCCATCCCGATGAGGGTGAATATGTTGATACACTCATAACAAGAGTGCAGAGATATCTTTATGAAAAAGGGGAGTATGACCCGAAAAATGAGCATTCCTTTGCACCTGCCCTTGCAAACAGAATCGACCGTAATACGGGCGGAATTGTGATTGCGGCAAAGAATGCAGAGGCTCTCAGAATTCTCAATGATAAGATAAAATTCAGAGAGATTGACAAGCGCTATCTTTGTATTGTCGTCGGCTGTCCGAAGGAAAAACAGGCAACGCTCACGTCCTATATGATAAAGGATGAAAATAAAAACAAGGTAAAGGTTTTTTCACATCCCGTGGATGGCGGAAAAACTATGGTTACCGAGTACAGAGTGCTTGATACAAGAAAGGGTGTCAGCCTTGTTGAGGTAAGACTTCATACGGGCAGAACACATCAGATAAGAGCACATTTTGCATCAATAGGCTGTCCTCTTCTCGGTGACGGCAAATACGGCAGAAATGAGACAAATAAAAAGCTCGGCGGATATAAGAAGCAGTGTCTTTATTCATACAGACTCGGTTTTGAATTTTCAACAGACGGCGGCTTGCTCAATTATCTTAACGGTAAGGAATTCGAAGCAACTGAGGTCTGGTTCCGTGATGCGTTCTATGAAGATACACTTGTATAATAAAAGGACTGTAAAAACGAAAGTTTTTGCAGTCCTTCTTTATTTATTTGATATTGTTTGAAGTTGAAACAGAATGGATCCATTCATGAATCTTGATCATCAGACTGCTGAGAAGCGGCATATCTGTCAGATTTCTGAATAATCCGCATAAGAAGCAAGTGTTGTTTCCCTGATAACCGTTACCCTTGTAAACAGGTTTTGCCACATAAGATTCAACATCCTGCTGAGTATTGAAAGGTACGGAATCGAGAGTCGCATTAGGAATGAACGGCTTTGCAGTTTTATAAAGCTTAGCTTCTTTGAAGTTGCCGCTGTTTGTCTGCATTGCTTCGCCCCATTTGAATGCGATTTCTTCAAAGCTGTCGTTCTCTATATCTACAGTATACTCTGCAGAAGTGCTTCCGTAGACAAACCAGTCTGACCATGCAGCCCAGCTGTTGTAGCCCTTATAAGTCCAGAGAGTCCATGATATATCGTTGCTGTTGTATGCATTTATTGCATAGCTGAGCTCAAGATTGTCACCGACAGGATGAAATTCACCTGCGTACATAGGTACATCATAAAAACATGCCCATCCGTTTGCTATACGTGTTGTATAATCAGATTTTGCTTTGTCGTACTGGTGATATTGGTAGACAATATCTGTCCATCCGTAATCATCAGGATCGGGAAGCTTATCGATGCTCCATGTGCATATCATTGTAAGGATTCTGTCAGGATCTTCAGCTCTGATTGCATCGTAGCACATATCATAATATTCCCATATATATGAGTGAATTCTGTCAGTCAGAGGAACATCACACATGGGTTCGTTGAGAAGGTCAAACATTGCTATGGCAGGATCACCTGCGAAGCGCTCTGCGATAACACGCCACAATTCAACAGCCTGTTTTCTGTACCATTCACCTTTTTCGTTACGGTCAAAGAAATGATAGCTGTTTTTAAGTCCTGCATGATCAGTGTAACCCTGTACACCGTTTGCCGCATGAAGATCAAGAATTGCATAAAGACCATATTTACGGCACATTTCAACAGCCCATTCAAGTCTTGAAAGGTCGATCTGTCCGTTCTCGTCAAGAATCCATGTTCCGTTGTCATCAGACTGGAAATTTCTGTACCAGAACGGTATTCTTACGCAATTGAAACCCATATCTGCAATATTCTTGAAGTCTGATTCAACAATCCAGTTGTCCTGATAAATATTGATCAGCTCATAAGTTTTTTCGACACCGAATCTTTCGGTGAATGTTCTGTAGGTAAGCAGATCGCCCGTTGCATCGTTTGATACAGGGCAGAACCAGTCTTCCATAATAAGCCAACCGCCAAGATTGAGACCACGGAGAAAGACATCATTTCCGTTTTTGTCAACAAGCTTGTAGTCTTCAGTATGAAGCGCATCATTTGCAGTAACAGAAACCTGAGCGGTATTCTGTGCAAAAGCTGTTACTGAAAGTACAGAAGTAACAGACATGATCGCAATTATTGCAGAAAGTAAAATTGATATAGTTTTTTTCAAAATTTCCGCCTCCTGAAACAAGTCTTTTTTTCAGTATAACTTACTTTGACATGAAAGTCTATATTCTGAAGGAAAATTTATTGCTGTTTGTATTTTTCGGCCTGAAGATTGAACATGTATGCATACTTTCCGTTCAGTGCCATAAGCTCTTCATGTGTTCCTCTTTCAACGATTTCACCGTTTTCCATCATATATATACGGTCTGCGTTGCGTGTTGTTGAAAGTCTGTGTGAAATGAATATAACCGTCTTATCCTTAGCCGCTTCGGTCATGGACTGATTAAGCTCGTATTCGGAAATGGGGTCAAGGTTTGCACTGGGCTCGTCAAGAATAACGTAGGGACACTTTTTGTAGAATGCACGTGCGATTGCAACCTTCTGTTCTTCACCGCCTGAAAGAGAAAGACCGTTGTCGCTGAATTCCCTGAGAAGTATCGTTTCCGTGCCGTTGGGAAGATGCTTTGTGAAGCCTGCATCTCTGAGTGCTTCAAGGACTCTCTCTTTATCGTAATCAACCTGTAATGCCACATTTTCACCAACAGTTGCACCGAAAATCTTGAAATCCTGAAAAACAGCCGCAAATCTGTCACGGTGAGATGCAACTGTCACATCTCTGATATCTTTTCCGTCGATGACTATTTCACCGTCTGTAACGTCGTAAAGACGAAGAAGCAGATTTGTAAGTGTAGTTTTTCCGGCACCGTTATAGCCGACAAGTGCTATCTTTTCACCGGGATGAATTGTCATGCTGATGTTTTTAAGTGTTGGCTTGTCATTGCCGGGATATGTAAAGCTGATATTCTTAATTTCAATATCCCTGTTTTTGCTGCAGTCTGCAATATGTTCACCGTCTTTGATTTTAAAGTCGGTTGAGAGAAATGTTCTGTACTTTTCAATCATCTTTGATCTTTCTGTAAAGTTCCTCAGTGAGTAGACAGTAAGGAAAAGAACAGAAGAGCTTATGGATGCAGCGCCGTTGAAGGTTGCAACGAAGTCACTTGCGGAAAGTGAGCCGACCTCAAGGGTCTGATAGCCGATGTATGCAGTAAGCACGAGCATGAATCCGATAATCTGGACAACAACAGCCTGTAAAAAGAACCATCCGTCGATTCTGCCTACATAATGGCGCTGTGTTTTTGTGATGTCATCGGCACTTTCACGGAAGCGCTTGAAAAAGATTCCTGAGATTGAGTGCATACGCATTTCACCCGCAAATTCGGGAAGATAGAAAAGTCGGGAAAAGTAGTTTGCTTTTCTGTATTTTTCATTCATTGCCTCACGGCGTTTCATCTGAAGATTTCCTGTGTGTTTGCCGATGGGAAGGAATGTAATAACGAAAAACAGAATTATAACCAGGCATATGGGATCAATTGTAAACATGATTGTGCCGATTGATATGAATGCGATTATTTCTGACACATAGCCTCTTACAAGACCGAGAATGCTTCTGATATTTTCTGATGATGTTTCGATAGCAAGAATGAAATCACTGTAAAATGATGAGTCATCATAGCTTGCAAGGTCAAGTGAAATAGCCTTCTCATAAAGCTTTGAATGTATACCCAGATGCATTTTTTCTCTTGCTCTGTGAGCAAAAAGCTCAAAGAACAATGCATTTGAAATGTTTTCGATTGTAATTATTCCGACCATTATGGCAAGAGCAATAAGAATATTTCTTATGCCGTCAGGCTTGCCTATCTGGTCAATGACATATTTGATGCCTATAACGGCAATCAGCTTGTCAGGAATAGTTGTAAGTATATCATTTAAAATTTCACCGATAACAAGTCCGGGAGAAATTCTGAACATTATTTTAAGCAAAAAGAAAACATTGCTGATAACGCCGTGCTGACCTTTTTCTTTCTTTTTAAACATCAGCTTCTTCCTCCTCGTCCTTGTAATTTGATGCCTGCATGGTAAACATTTCGGCATATACACCGTTCTTCTCCATAAGCTCTGCATGGCTTCCTGATTCTGATACAGTTCCGTTTTCAAAAACGTAAATTCTGTCAGAGAGAACAGCGCTTGAAAGTCTGTGGGAAATGTAGATAACCATTTTGTTTCTGGTTTCTTCTATAAGACTTTCGTACATTCTGTATTCAGCTATCGGGTCAAGGGCTGATGACGGCTCGTCAAGCACAGCCATATCAAATGGATGCGCAAACATTCTTGCAGCAGCAACCTTCTGCTGCTCACCGCCTGAAAGACCTGCGCCTTTGTCATCAAATTCACGGGTAAGAACTGTATCTGCACCCTTATCAAGTGTCTGAATCTTATCGAATACGCCGCCTTTTTTGAGTGCATATTCAACATGGGCTCTGTCCTGTTCATTTTCACATTCACGGCAGAGTACATTTTCGTTGACGGATAATGCAAATACCTTATAATCCTGGAAAACTGTGCCGACATGCTTGCGGAGAGATTCCATGTCATATTCTCGTACATTTATTCCGTTGTACAGAATTTCGCCTTCTTCAGGGTCATAAAAACGAAGAAGAAGCTTTACGAATGTGGATTTTCCGGCACCGTTTTTGCCGACGATTGCGATTGTTTCATCTTTTCCGACCTTGACAGATACATTTTTAAGTGTCGGTTTTTCAGCTCCGGGATATGTGAATGTAACATTTCTGAATTCAACAGATTCAAGCTTTCCTGCCTTTTTTGTGCCGTTTATCTGTCTGTTTTCATAATCGAAGAAAGTTCTTAAATTGCCGAAATAAAGTGAAACTCTCTGTATTTCTGTCAGATTACTGCTGATTCTTTCAATCATTGATTTAAGGCTTGTTATGGCACTGATAAGTACGGCAAACTGAGCTACGGAAATATTACCCTTGATAAAACCGTAAACACCGTAAATAAGAGTACCTGCAATAGGCAGAATCTCACTGAAGAATCCGCCGAATACGTCAATGATTGCTGTCTTAGAACCGTATCTTTTTATTATGTCACAGTTTCTTTCAACAGCTCTGACAAAGCGTGTTTTCATAACATTGTATATGCCTGATGTACGCATATCCTTTGCAAAATCCTTCAGGAAAACAACACGCTGAACATAATCCTTTCTGCGGTTGTTTGATGTCATTTCCTTGTCTTTTCTGTACTCAAGCTTGTTTCTGAAAGACTCAAGCATAATATACGGTATCATACCCAGTAGGAAGAAAAGGATTTTCGGGTCAACGGAGCAGATATACGATGTAAGACTCACACCGACACCGATAAATGCAATAAGACTTCCTAAGTACCATGATAATGAAAATGTCATATCATTGTTGATAACATCTGTTGCACGCTTGTAGTTATCATAAAACAAAGGATTTTCGTAGCATTCAATATCAACAGCGCAGGCCTTACGGAAAATCTGTTCATTCAGAAGCTTGTATACCTTTTTGTTTTCAGTTGATGCGATATAATCACCTGCACAGTCGCAGAACTGAGCAAATGCACCGAAAATACAGAATATTATCAGTGTTTTCATAAAGCTTTCGAAAGTACCGCCGTCTGTTACAATGTTCAGCATTTTATCAAGGAAGTAAACGTTTTTTACATAGTTATCAAATAACCAGTACGCAAATACCGAAAGAGTAAAGCCCGGTAAAAGGAAAGGCGATGCTTTAAAAATGATTTTTACGGCATAAACTGTATTTTTCAATACGCCGAAACGATCTTTTTTTTCTTTTTTATTCATAAACATAACCTTTAATTATTTATATTTTTCAGCCTGAAGATTGAACATATATGCATACTTTCCGTTCTTTGCCATAAGCTCTTCATGGCTGCCTGATTCAACTATTTCACCGTTTTCGAGCATGTATATAACATCTGCCATAACAGTGGTTGAAAGTCTGTGGGAAATGAAAATAACAGTTTTGTTGTCAGCAGCTCTTGACATGGCTTCATTAAGCGCATATTCGCTCATCGGGTCAAGATTTGCGCTCGGCTCATCGAGAATTGCAAATGCACAATTTTTGTAGAATGATCTTGCAATAGCAACCTTCTGTGATTCACCGCCTGAAAGTGAAAGACCTTTGTCGTCAAATTCTCTGAGAAGGACTGTATCTGTATCATCGGGAAGCTTCTTTTCAAAGCCGCTTTCCTTAAGTGCTGCAAAAACCTTTTCCTTGTCATGAGTATCTGACATTGCGACATTTTCACCGATTGTTGCACCAAACAGAGAAAAGTCCTGAAATACTGCAGCAAAATTGTTGTGATATGCTTTGATATCCCATTCTTTGATGTTTCTGCCGCCTACTGTGATGTTGCCTTCCGTTACGTCATAAAGACGGAGAAGCAGATTTGTCAGTGTGGTTTTGCCTGCACCGTTGTAGCCCACAAGCGCTATTTTCTGATAAGGCTTGATTTCAAGATTAATATTTTTAAGAGTGGGCTTGTCATTTCCGGGGTATGTGAATGACACATTTTCAAGCTTGAGTGTCTGAGGCTTGTCAAGAATCTCAGTGTGTGTGCCGCCTTTGATTTTTTCGTCGGCATTCATGAATTTCTTGAACTTTTCAACATAAAGACCGTTTTCCCTGAAGTTGATTGCAAACCATGATGTAAGGAAAAACATTCTGTCGCCGATATTGATCGCACCATTGAAGGATGCTGCAAATTCACCCATGTCCATCTCTTTTATAACAATCGCCTTGTAACCGAGATAAAGTGTGATTCCCAGATAAATCAGCAGTGTAAAAGGTGCGCTTTCCTGACAGAAGTACAGCTTCCACTGTTTTTTTAGAAACGGTGTGATTGTGAAAAGACGGGCAATAATGTTTTTGTTGTATCGTCTTTCTGTCATTTCACCTGCAGGATTGAGTCTGATTTCTTTTGCATAATCCTGAAGGTAGAACACTCTCCAGAAGTAAAGATTTTTTCTGTCAAGGGGAGTCATTGCTTCTGTTCTCTGTACATTGACCTTTGCTATGATTCTGCCTACGGGAAGCATCATAAGAAGACATACGAGAACGAAAATCAGACACACGGGGTCTATTGATGCAACAATACTTGTTACCGTACCGATTGCGATTACATTTGTGAAAAGGGTAGTTGAGTCGTGGATAATTGCTTCAATTCTTTCACCCATGGTATTCATCGCAAGAACAAAGTCATTGTAGAATTTGGGATCATCATAAGCTGAAAGATCCATTCTTGCCGCTTTTTCGTATATCTGCTCATACAGCTTTTTGTTGAGTTTTTCTTTCTGTATGGGCATAAGTATTTCATAAAATATAGTGTTTCCGAGATTTCCGAGAACTACAAGTCCTGCAAAAATGCCGCACGAAATGAAAATTCTGTACACGTCTGTTCCCGATTCAATAACG
>JAFYUD010000017.1 GCA_017549665.1 Clostridia bacterium
CGCCCTGCTGAGGAGCACACCAGCCGATACCGTGTGTGAAACCTGAAATGTCTTTTACGTCATAAGCCTTAACCCATTTGCCTTCTTCGGGGATGGGTGCGGGACCGTGGTTGGGTCCTTTGTTGACTTTGCACATTTCTAATACTTCGTGTGAATAAGTCATTTTGATTATCTCCTTTCGGTTTTATCCGATAAAAAATTTACCATTAGTTATTATACAAAAATTTTTTTGGAATATCAATAGTAAAATTATAAATATCGGTGTTTACAAATTGAATTTTTTGTGTTAATATGTATAAGTAATTCAATTTATGATAGGAGATAACAGATATGAAAAGGATTATATCAGTACTTCTTGCATTGATTCTTATCTGCTCTGCAGGTATCAGTGCCTTTGCTGCTGAGGTTACAAATGTTGCAGCCAATGCAACAAGAGATGCAGCAAAAACAGTGTTTGAAAATACAGCAAAGACAAAGTTTGACGTTAACGGTACATCTTCAATCAATGCTGCAGATGCAAGAGCAACACTTCTTGCTTCAGCAGGACTTTCGGAGAATGGTATTGACACTTCAAAGATGGATGCTGACGGTGACGGAATGGTTACTGCAATCGACGCAAGAATTATTCTGAGAATTTCAGCACAGCTTGACTCCGTTTATAATTATATGCAGGCAGAAAAGCTTGATTATTTCAATGCAATTCTCAATACTGCAAAGCCCAACAGATTTTCGATGTATTACAACGGCTCAGATTACACAAAGAATGTTTCATACACAGACCCCAAGGGTGTTATCAAGGCACTTGATGACGGCTTCAAGAGTGTTGATTCAAGCATTAACTTTGCTGCTGAGCTTACAAGCGGCGCCGGTGAAGAAATATATGATAACAAGAATACAGTTGTCGGCAGCAAATCATATGCAAACAACAGAATGATGACTATCGGCAGTGATAATCAGAGCAGTTATCTCACACTCAGTGATATTGATAATATCACATATGCAACAAATCAGTCATATACATTTACAAGATACGGCACTAAGAAGAATGCTGAAAATACTACAATAGTTGACACAAGCAATGTTATTTATACAGAAACAGTATCCGGTCTTGACAAGCTTTCAGTTTATATCAAGTCTGACAGCAATGTGTACGGTGCTCATGCAGCAAAGGCATTTGTCGTTTATGATATGGCAAGTCTTCAGACTGATGTAAAGAAGATTGCAGATACATTCAACGAAATGTCAATGGAAATGAGTGACCTTTACCAGATTGACTTCAAGGTAACTCCTTCAGTCAGTGAAAATAATGTAAAGTATTACAACGGTCGTATTGATGTTTATTTCAATCCCGCAGACGGTAAAATCGTTGCTGCAAAGTACAGTATCGATACAGACTACACAGTAGGTCTTTACATGGATGTTAAGATTTTCATGGTTGCACCTTATGTCAACATCGATAAAGAAGGACAGGTAAACATCACCAACTCAACAAGAATCACTAAGGATTATTACTATATCGAGAATAGTCCTGCTCATGTAAACTGGCAGTCAAAATAATTCCAGAATCATAAAGCTGTTTCATCAACCGATGAGACAGCTTTTTTTGTTGTTTATTCAGATATAAAAAGGCAGGCACATCACTGTACCTGCCTGATTTTATTATCCCTGTGCCATGTCACCGACCATAATCATGTAAGCACCGAGCTGTGCGCCGAATTCGGGAGCACCGTCCATTATAAGCTTACCTGTTCTGGTTGATTCGAGCATGTCGTCTGTACTCATAAGAATACCGAGTGCGCTGTCAAGGTTGTTGAATCGCATTGTGAAGAAGGGGAGAGCTCTCTTGTAAGTGCCTCTGCCTGCTCTTGTTTTACCAGCCTTGACACGGATATATGCTGAAACTGTAGGCTCATTGTCAACAGCCCATGCATAAACACGGTCGGGGCTCTTCTTTGCCCAGTCGTGAATTTCTTCGTGACCGTTCTTGTTCAGCTGACTGATACCGCTTGACAGCAGATAGAAGTAACACTTAACCATAAGTCTCTTGTCTTCTTCTGCTTCGGGGGGAGTCTTTGCTGTAAGAATTGATGACATTTTGAGAAGTGCCATCATGAAAGCTGCAAAAGCGCCTGTGTGCTTGAGTGCACCCTTCATCTTGGGAAGAGTAGCGGGGCCGATCTTGCCCTTGAAGAACTGGTTCATAGCTTCAACTGTCTTGAACTCAAGTTCAACCATGGGCTTAGGCTCAACCTTATCTGTATGAATTACCCATTCATCGGAATTAACCTGGAAATGAGTTGCATATTTTCCGCCGGGAGCATCGGGATCAAGTGCGCTGACCTGATAGATACAGTGAACAGCCTTGAATTTCTTTGCCAGTGACGGAGTATCAGCAACGATGACCTTAAGAAGGGGTAATACGGCATTCATAAAAATTTTATTGGTTAAAAATTCTTCTCTTGAAGCCATTTTTAAACCTCCTTATACTTCATCATCCCAGTTGTCGTCTTCTTCGAAGTCCATCTGCATTGTTTCTCTTACAGCGTTGATGATGCCGTTTGAGTCAATGCCGACATAGTTCATGATATCCTCATGAAGACCGATGGGTGCAAACTTATCCTGATGGCCGAGCTTCTTGAATGCGCAGCCCTTACCTGCTTCAGCCATAACCTCAGCAACAGCTGAACCGAGACCGCCGATAACGTTGTGATCTTCAACTGTGATGATACGGCGTGTATCCATAACAGCCTTGATGATAGCTTCACGGTCGATGGGCTTGATTGTATGCATATCAAGAACACGGATCTTGAGGCCGTCGTTCTTGTCAAGGAATTCAGCAGCTTCCCATGCCTGGAATACACATGAGCCTGTAGCGATGATTGTAAGGTCAGTACCTTCGTGTACTGTTACAGCCTTGCCGAGCTCGAAGCCGTAGTCTGAATTCTTGTAAAGTACACGGTCGAAACCTCTGTTGATACGGATGTAGAAGGGACCGGGTGTTTCGTAAGCTGCCATAACTGCGTTATATGTTTCAACACCGTCAGCGGGGCAGATAACTGTAAGGTTGGGGATTGAACGGACAAGAGCAAGGTCACAGATAGCGTGATGTGTTGAACCTGCCTGACCGAATGATGTACCTGAATGAGTTGCGATAACCTTTGCGTTTACATTCTGGTAGCAAAGGTCTGTGTGGAGCTGATCAGCTGAACGGAATGATGCGAACTGTGAGAATGTTGAAAGGAAGGGAACAAGACCTGCCTTTGCCATACCTGCAGCGATACCGAACATGTTCTGCTCTGCAATACCTACGTTGAAGAATCTGTCGGGGAATTTCTTCATGAATTCGCCGATCTTTGTTGACTTTGCAAGGTCAGCTGTAAGGGCAACAACCTCGGGATGTGCTTCGCCC
>JAFYUD010000018.1 GCA_017549665.1 Clostridia bacterium
CATAGCTATGAGTGAGGATCAGAAGTAAAAAACAAAAATCCCTCCTGTGAGGGATTTTTTTCATGAATACAAAATATATTGATAGTATCTTGAAAAAATAATTTATTATGTTATAATTATAGCAAATACATATTTTGGAGGTTAACAATGGAAACTACAATTCCGTCAGCATTTGCAGTATGGCTCAATACTGTTTTTGCTAACTTTGATTTTTCAGTTTTCAAATTTTTCGGTGATGTTCTTCACGCAGACTGGCTCACTCCCGTTGTAAGTGCATACACTCATCTCGGTGATTCTGAGTTCATTATCCCCATGGCTGTAATCGGTGTTATTCTTTGCCTTTTCAAAAAGACAAGAAAAGTAGGTATGACACTCTTCCTTGCAGTTATTGTAGGTACACTTATCACAAATGTTTGCATGAAACCTTTTGTTTTAAGACCCAGACCTTTCCAGTCACTTGCTGAAAATGCAGAATACTGGCAGTGGTACGTTGAAGCAGGTGCACATGAAGAATCTCTCTTCAGGAGCTTCCCCAGCGGTCACACTACAGGCGCATTCGAAATGGCAACAGCACTCTTCCTTACAATAAGCAATAAGAAAATCAAGTGGATTTTCCCTGTTTACGCTGTACTTATCGGTTGCTCAAGAATTTACCTTATGGTACACTACACAACAGACGTTATCGGCGGTATGCTCTGTGGTATCATCGCAGGTGTCATCGCATTCTTTGTTGTCAAGGCTGTGCTTAAAGCTCTTGAAAAAACAAAGCTCGGTGATTTCGATATTGCTGAATTCATCAAAGCTAAGAAGAAATCTTAAAACCCGGCTGCATCGTTAAGGCGATGCAGTTTTTTTGTTATTTTTTTTACATTGTGTTGAAATAACTGCAATTTAGTGATAGAATTATGACATAATCATCAGTAAAGGAGATTATGATATGAACAAATTAAAAAAGGTTATCGGTACAATTCTTACGATTGCAATTCTTATCAGTGCTGTAAGCATTGCTTCTTTTGCTGCAGACACACCTGTCACTTACTATATTGACAGCATCAATGGTAATGACAGCAACAGCGGTTTAAGTGAAGAAGATGCAATAAAATCAGTAAACGGCCTCAGACTTACAACTGTCGGCCCTGGTGACGAATTCCTTTTCAGAAACGGTGGCAGATATGAAGCAGGCTTTTTGATCACTGACTGGCATGGTACAAAAGAAAATCCCATTATTATTTCCTCATACGGAGATGGAGAACAGGCTGTTCTTTATGTAGACGGAGCAACTGAAGTCATGACAATCGTTGACTCTTCATATATTACAGTTTCTGATCTTTCTCTTACTGCTCCAAACGGCGGCGGCATCTGGATCAATACTGTAAACAAAACATCCGAAGGAATTACAATTGACAACGTTTATTTCTACGATATGCCCAACGGCAAAGTTACAGGACGTTCAGACTGTTCAAACGGTGCGGCAGTTGCAAGAGCTGCAGTTATGGTAAAATCATTTCCAAAGGCTTCAAGATACCCTGTAAACGACCTTACTATTTCAAATTGTGAGGTTTATGACGTTGCAAACGGCTTCATTATTTGGGGTTCATGGAATGAAGAAGGCAATGCATGGGTTGAAAATATTGAAGACATTGATCCTGTTTTCAATGAAGGTCTTCTTATCAAGGATTGTTATCTTCATGATATGGATGCAGAAGCAATTCTTATTGGTATCTGTGACGGTGCATTAATAACAGACTGTCGTATGATTGACACATGTCTTGGTGAAGGACTTGACGAAAACGGCGAAATTCAGTTCTTTACAGCAGCATGCTGGTTCTGGGGCAGCGTCAACAGTACTGTTCAGTATTGCGAAATTGCAGGTCAGAAAAACTATGGTGACGGAATGACAGTTGACTTTGACTCATACTCACACAACTGTACATATCAGTATATTTATTCACATGACAACATGAGATTCATGTGTAACAATCCCCGTTATGACGGTCATCAGAACAACACTGTACGCTACTGTCTTTCAATCAATGACAACGGCGGAAGAAGCACAACTGCAGTCTGCGCAGAAGGTGAACACGGTCTTAACTTCTACAATAACACTATCATAAATTCGGCAGATTTCCATCTTAAAAATATGTACAATGCAATCGTTGCAAACAATATTTTTGTAATGAATGAATATGCCACATTAGGTTATGATGCAGACAGCTTCATTTTAAGAGGTAATAAAATCACAAACAACTGCTATTATAATACAATGACTCCTCTTATTGACTTCGGCTCAATGAATGTACTGCCTGGCTTTGCAGGTGAAGATACAGAAGATATTTACAGCTATATTCTTTCTGCGGCCTCTCCCCTTATCGGTGCCGGTATCGAAATAGATGACGGTCTCACAACCGACTTCTTCGGAAATGAAATCACAAGCAATAATATCGGTTGCTACGGCGGCAATGGTGCAGATGTGCCTTATGCAGGTGAAACTGTTAATGAAAAAGTAATAAGACATATCAGAAACATTTTCCAGACACTCATTCATGAAATTTTGAATCTTTTCGATTAATCGCATAAAAGAAAAATGGTCAGAGTAAAATCTGACCATTTTTTATTGCATATTAATCTGTTTACTTCTTATGTTATATAATACTACAGTACCACTGTCAAGTGATGCTCTCACATCGATTATACGCTGATTTGACGAGCCTTTATATGCAAGGCTGATATCTTTCATCTCTTCAACAAATCTGCCGTCTACAAGCACGTCAATAAGACTGACCATTTCATCTGTGACTTCACATCTTGCACGACTGTCAGAAAGCAATTCCTTATCAAACAGATATCCGGTATAACACCAGATATTCTTTTCAGGCAATTCAGCTTTTATTCTTCTGAGAAGAGGAAGAACTACTCTCTGATTACAAGGCTCAAACGGCTCACCGCCAAGCAGAGAAAAGCCGCTGATGTAGGCACTTTTCAGTAAATCAAAGATGTAATCTTCTGTTTCCTTCGTGTATTCCTTACCGAATGAAAAATCCCATGTTGAAGCATTGAAACAGCCTTTGCAATGGTGAGTGCATCCAGATACAAAAAGAGATACCCTGACTCCCTCACCATTTGCAATATCACATTTTTTTATTTCACCGTAATACATATTATAAATGAAGAACTCTTTCCTGAATTTCCTGAGTTCTGCCCTGATTCCAGTACTGAGTGCCTATGTATCCGCATGTACGTCTTGCCACATTCATCTTTGACTGATCCCTGTTACCGCACTTAGGACATTCCCAGATAAGCTTACCTTCATTATCCTTGACAATTCTGATTTCGCCGTCAAAACCGCAGCACTGGCAATAATCACTCTTTGTGTTAAGCTCTGCGTACATGATATGATCATAAATAAACTGCATAACACCTAACACTGCGGGTATATTATCCTGCATATTGGGAACTTCGACATATGAAATAGCTCCGCCGGGGGAAAGTGTCTGGAACTGAGACTCAAAATCGAGCTTTTCAAAAGCATCAATTTCTTCAGTTACATGAACATGATATGAGTTAGTGATATAACTCTTATCAGTAACACCTTCAATAATACCGAAACGTTTCTGAAGACACTTTGAGAATTTATATGTAGTACTTTCAAGAGGAGTTCCGTAAAGTGAATAGTCGATATTTTCATCAGCCTTCCACTTTGCTGTGTACTCATTAAGCTTACGCATGATAGCAAGACCTAATTCCTTACCTTCAGGCTCTGTCATCTTTTTATCTGAAAGAGCGTAAACGGTCTCCCAGAGACCTGCATAACCGAGAGAAATTGTTGAATAACCGCCAAACAGAAGCTTATCAATAGTTTCGCCCTTCTTGAGTCTTGAAAGTGCACCGTACTGCCAGAGAATGGGAGCTGCATCAGATAATGTACCCTTGAGACGTTCATGGCGGCATCTCAATGCTCTGTGGCACAGATCCATTCTTTCATCAAAAATCTTCCAGAATTTATCAATATCTCTTTCTGCTGAAAGTGCAATATCAATAAGATTGACAGTAACAACACCCTGGTTGAATCGACCGTAATACTTGGGCTTACCGTCTGCATCTACGTAAGGTGTAAGGAATGAACGGCATCCCATACATGTATAACAATGACCGTCTCCATTCTTATCAACCTTATTCTGAAGCATGATTTTTTCAGAAATGTAATCAGGAACCATGCGCTTTGATGTACATTTTGCAGCAAGCTCTGTAAGGTACCAATATTTTGAATCTGCCTTTATATTATCCTCTTCAAGAACATAGATAAGCTTGGGGAATGCAGGAGTTATCCACTCACCTGCTTCATTCTTGACACCTTCATATCTCTGCTTGAGAGTTTCTTCAATAATCATTGCAAGGTCAGCTTTTTCCTGTTCATTTCTTGCTTCACCAAGATACATGAACACTGTTACAAAAGGAGCCTGTCCATTGGTTGTAAGAAGTGTGACAACCTGATACTGAATAGTCTGAACACCCTTTGAAACCTCTTCTCTGAGTCGCTTTTCAATGATAGCTGAAAGCTTTTCCTCAGAAATTTCTACACCGATTTCAGAGAACTCACTCATAAGTGACTTTCTGATTTTCTCTCTTGAAGTCTGAACAAAAGGAGCAAGATGAGAAAGGCTGATACTCTGACCGCCGTACTGATTACTTGCAACCTGAGCAATAATCTGAGTCGCAATATTACATGCAGTTGAAAAACTGTGAGGCTTTTCAATAAGAGTGCCGCTGATAACTGTTCCGTTCTGAAGCATATCTTCAAGATTAACAAGGTCACAGTTATGCATATGCTGAGCAAAATAGTCAGCATCATGGAAATGAATAATTCCCTGTTCATGGGCATCTACAATATCCTGAGGTAAAAGGATTCGTTTTGTAAGATCCTTACTTACCTCACCGGCCATGTAGTCACGCTGAACACTGTTTACAGTAGGATTCTTATTTGAATTCTCCTGCTTTACCTCTTCATTATTACATTCAATGAGTGTAAGAATCTGATTGTCAGTGGTGTTAGCTTTTCGGGCAAGTGAACGTGTGTATCTGTATCTGACATAAGTCTTTGCAAGCTCGAATGCACCCTTTGCCATAATCTGATCTTCAACCATATCCTGAATTTCTTCAACGGATACAGCTCTGCCGAGCTTATTACACTTATACTCAACATAATCAGCAATATCAATAATCTCTTCCTGAGTCAATTCTCTTTTTTCAGATGCACAGTCTGCTTTTGTGATAGCAGCAATAATTTTCTTTATGTCAAAAACTTCTTCTGAACCGTTTCTTTTTATAATTCTCATGAAATAACCTCCTTTTAAATTCTCTTTCTGCAGCGAATATTATTTTACACAAATAATTTAAATTTACATGTTGCATTTGCAACAAAAATGAAATATAATACAAGATATAGTGACAGTATTTTTTTATCAATACATTATGGAGTATCAGGATATGAGTAAATATTCACCCTTTTCAAATCTTACAAGCCATGAAATCACGGAAATACGCCATTGTATGTTTTCTGAAACCAAAATATACAAAAAAGGTGACATAATTATACAGATGACTGATAAATCAGATGTACTCGGACTTATTGAAAGCGGAACTGCCCACCTTGTACGAATTGATGTTGACGGCAACAAAAGCATCATGGATTATTATGAAGTCGGTGATATTTTCGGAAAAAGATTATCCCCTCATTCTTCTTATGACATGTACTACATAAAAGCAAAAGAGAAATGCAGGATAACATTCATAAATCTCAACAAATTACTTTCAAGGTGTGACAACAACTGTACCAAGCATACTGTGTTACTTAATAATCTGCTCTTTATCACACTGGAAAAATCGCAGATGCATCTTGATATCCTCAGTCAGAGATCAATCAGACAAAAACTGATAACATATTTCGGGCATATCTGCACAAGAAATGATTCCGATTCATTCACTCTTCCGCTTTCACTTTCTGATCTTGCAGATTATTTATCTGTAGACAGGAGTGCAATGATGCGGGAAATAAAAAAAATGAAATCAGAAGAAATTATATCTTCAGATTCAAACAGAATAACTCTCAATAAAAACAGGTACAGTTTCTGACTGCACCTGTTTATTCTTTACTTCATATTATTTACAACTTTTCTGAAAACTTCAGCTATAGTTTCCTGTGAAAGGTAACCGAGTGAATTTGTTTCATGATAATGACTTCTGTCAAATCTGTCTCTGCCGTTACTGAGATAGGGCTGAGTCTTGTGTAATGTAAAATCATTGGGAGGCACAACATAACCTGTCATGTCGTTTGTAACACCAAATACAAGAAGATTCTCGTCACCTGCAATCTCAACAAGAGGCTGGGGATTGATTTCAGGGCCCTTTCCTGTTGCCGATGTCTCTTCGGAGTCGTAACCTCCGTAAATTGTCTCAGGGAAACATTCACCGGGAAGAAGAAGTATCTTCTGATCTCCGAGTCTGATATATGTAATCTCAGACTTAAGAGCAAGACCCAACTCACCCTTATCGCAAGGATAACGCTTTGAACTCATTACCTTAAGGGAAGCAAGGAATGCAAGAACTGAATTTTCAACAGGTGTGTAGTAAGGCTGGCGAAGTACCGCAACATCACAAGCGAGCTTTCTTTCATCTTCAATTGCAAGTGCTGCATTACCGAGGCATTCACCCTGCAGCCTTGTACGTTCCCATTTTTCTTCACAGAAGTTTCCGGGGTCAACTGCACCGATAGCACCGATACCGAAAAGAACATTAACGTCCTTTTTATCATAAATAGTTTCTCTCAGGAAGTGAGGATAATCTGCACTTACAAGACGATTTGAACCACCAAGTGTATTGGGGTGCGCAGCAAAATTAAGGAACCATGTTTCCTTGTCACCATTGTCAGGCACAAATCTTATTCTTGAAAGCACATCGTGAAGAACTTCAGGCGGTCTCTTATCAAACTGAGCTTCAGGAACATGAATTGTTCCGAAATAAAGATCACCTTCAGTTCTGTTTTCATAAGCTTCATTACAAACTTTACAGATTGAATCAAAAAGCTTATTCATATATGAAGGATTCTTACCTGTTTTAGGAAGTTTTCCCCAATAACCGACAGTATCAAAACCTGCATGATTATGAGTACAACAGATATTTATACTTTTACATCCCTTAGCTTTAAGATGAGAAAGCATATCACGGATTTTTGCAACTTCAACTCTTGTAAGTCCGACAATATCTGCACTGACCATTAAAATTGAACCGTTGTCGTCACAACCTATCCACATAGCACTGACAGTGATAGGATCATGTACACCTTCAATCTTCTTTGCCATAGCATGACCGGCAATCCAATAGGTTGCAGTATCAAGATCGTCAGGCATTACCTCACACTTTGAAAATCCGACTTTATATTTATTACCGCTGAACTGTTTTGCAACATGATCAGATATGGGCGGAGCTGTCATTTTACGTTTAAGCTTACGTCCGCTTGATTTAGATAAAGCTTTGACCGCAGAAGCGGCAAGATCTGCTATTGACATATACATACCTCCAATGTTTAAGACAACTTTATTATAATACAACACAGCAA
>JAFYUD010000187.1 GCA_017549665.1 Clostridia bacterium
ATATACGCCTACGGCGATGATATACACGCTAAAGCGTGATGATATACCAAGCCTGCGGCTTGGATAAAAAAAGAAGTAACTTTTGGTAGACAAAAGTTACTTCTTTTTTGGCCCGCTCGAAGGGATTCGAACCCCCGATCTTCAGAATCGGAATCTGCTGCGTTATCCAACTGCGCCACGAGCGGAAATTTACGGACGCCCCGTGAGACGTCCGGTAATATTCAATTAAACGTTGAATCTGAACAGAACGATATCCCCGTCCTGCATAACGTATTCCTTACCCTCTGAACGGACAAGACCCTTTTCCTTAGCAACGGCCATCGTGCCGCACTCCATAAGGTCATCGAATGAAACGACTTCAGCTCTGATAAATCCTCTTTCAAAGTCAGAATGGATTTTACCTGCTGCCTGAGGAGCCTTTGTACCCTTCTTGATTGTCCATGCTCTTACCTCAGGCTGACCTGCTGTAAGGTATGACATAAGACCGAGAAGGTCATAGCTCTTCTGAATAAGAAGATCAAGTCCTGCCTTTTCAATGCCAAGCTCTGAAAGGAACATTTCCTTTTCTTCCTTGCCGAGCTCTGCAATCTGAGCCTCAAGCTCAGCACAGATAGGAAGCACCTGAGCACCCTCTGTTGCTGCAAGCTCCTTTACCTTCTGATAACCCGTGTTTGCCTCGATATCAGATGCGAAATCCTCTTCGCTCATGTTACAAGCATAAATAACGGGCTTTGCAGTAAGAAGTGCAACAGTATCAAGAAGCTCCTTTTCATCCTCAGAAACCTCAACGGCTCTTGCGCACTTGCCCTCTTCGAATTCAGCCTTGACACGCTTGAAGAAATCAACAGCCTTTGCATAGGACTTGTCGCCCTTCATTGCCTTTGTGTCCTTGTCAATTCTTCTGTCGAGAATTTCCATATCTGAAAGGATAAGCTCGTAATTGATTGTCTCAATATCTCTTACGGGGTCAATGCTTCCGTCAACGTGAACGATATCGCTGTTTTCAAAGCATCTTACAACGTGAACGATTGCGTCAACCTCACGGATATGTGAAAGGAACTTATTTCCGAGACCTTCACCGTTTGCAGCGCCCTTTACAAGACCTGCGATATCAACGAACTCGATAACTGCGGGAGTGAACTTGTCGGGATTATACATTTCTGCAAGCTTGTCCAGTCTGTAATCGGGAACTGCAACAACACCTACGTTAGGCTCGATAGTGCAGAACGGATAGTTTGCTGACTGTGCACCTGCGTTTGTAAGAGCGTTGAAAAGTGTACTTTTTCCTACGTTGGGAAGTCCTACTATACCTAATTTCATAATTGTTCTCCAATCTATAATCTATCCTTGGTATTTTATCACATATTTCCGCAGATTGCAACTAATTTATGTAATGCGGAGGCAAAACGGGTTACTCTGAGGGATATATTTTCCGTATCCGCCCGAATTGCAGTGATACCGCTTGTTGTATCACTACATCTTATGCCGCATGGGGACTTATGTTAATATTATATTTCCGACAGATGTATTATTTTCGTCCTACCCATTGTAATTTTTAATAAAAAATGATACATTTAATTATAAATCAAATACAAAGGAGAATCCGTAATGACAATCAAGGAATATCTTGAGCTTATTGATAAAGTCAACGCAGAAGGCAGATACAAAGCCGACTGGACTTCCCTTACACATCACAAAGTACCCGACTGGTATATGAACGATAAATTAGGTGTCTTCATCCATTGGGGCATTTACTCCGTACCTGCTTACGGCAGTGAATGGTACTCAAGAAGCATGTATGACAAAAAAGTGCGTGAATTCGAATATCACAGAAAAACCTACGGCGAGCAGAAGGATTTCGGCTACAAGGACTTTATCCCCATGTTCAAGGCTGAAAATTTCGATGCTGAAAAATGGATTTCTCTTTTCAGAAAAGCCGGCATCAGATACGTTATGCCCGTTGCTGAGCATCACGACGGATTCGCAATGTATGACACTGAATTCAACCGCTGGAACTCCACAAAAATGGGTCCCTGCCGTGATGTTGTGGGTGAGCTGAAGGCAGAATGCGAAAAGCAGGGACTGACGATGTGCGCATCAACTCACAGAGCTGAGCATTATTTCTTCATGAATCTGGGCAGAACCTTCGACAGTGATGTAAATGACGACAATTACCGTGATTTTTACGGCCCTGCTGTTTATACCGAAGGCTGGAATTCAGACCATCTCGGTGAAACAACAGAAGATACACACACAGAGGGTGCAAGTCAGGAATGGCTTGAAGACTGGCTTGTGCGAACCTGCGAGCTTGTTGACAGATACCAGCCCTCCGTCCTTTATTTTGACTGGTGGATTCATAATCATTCATTCAAGCCCTACCTCAAAAAGCTTGCTGCATACTACTACAACCGTGCAGAAGAATGGGGCAAGGAGGTCACAATCAACTACAAGCACGAGGCATTTCCTCCCACAGTTGCAACCTTCGATGTTGAAAGAGGCGCACTTTCAGGCATCTCCCCCATTTACTGGCAGACAGACACTGCAATCGGCAAATGCTCATGGGGCTACAGAAAGGACAACGAATACAAGAGCGCACGACAGGTAATCTGTGACCTTGTTGACATTGTTTCAAAGAACGGAAACCTGCTTATAAACATCGGCCCCAAGCCCGACGGCACAATCACCGACGAAGAAACTGAAGTACTCGAAACAATGGGCAGCTGGCTTGAAACAAACGGCGAAGGCATTTACGGCACAACCTTCTGGAAGCAGTTCGGTGAAGGCAAGGTCAACGCAGAAGAAGGCTTCTTCAAGGATGGCGACGAAAAGAAGTTCACCACAGAAGACTTCAGATTTACATATAAAAACGGCTATCTCTATGTATTCCAGATGCGTCCGTCAAAGAATGTAAAGATCAGAACACTCAGAAAGCATAATCCCCACGATTATCTTATCGAAAGCATCACACTCCTGGGCAGCGACGAGGAAATCAGCTATACACGTACCGACGATTACCTCGAAATCAACCTTAAAAATACACCCGGAACAGACTTACCCATCTGCTTCAGAATGGAAATAGGCTAAAAAACAACGGCAGAAGGCTCATCCTTCTGCCGTTATTTTATTTATTTTCAGCTATTATTTTATCAAGAATAATCCTGTCTGCGGGACAGAACGGATAATCATCAATTTCATCCGGTGAAATCCATCGCATATCAACATGCTCCAACAGTTTCGGCTCACCCGATGCAATACTTGCCCTGAACACAGTCAGATGCACTTTTATATCAGGATACTGATGCTCGGTTTCGATGAATTTTTCACCTACGGATACCGTAACATCAAGCTCTTCCCTGCATTCTCTTATCAGAGCCTGCTGAAGAGTCTCTCCCGGCTCTGCCTTTCCGCCTACAAATTCCCACAAAAGTCCGTTACCCTTATGAGCAGGACGCTGACAGATCATAAATTTATCATTTTTCCATATAAGTGCCGCAGCAACTTCAACCATTCAAATCATCTCCGCAAATAATTGTACACAAAAACAAACTTTTTTTCAACATAAACTGCAAAATTGATGTAAGGATGCCGAGAAAATCTCAAATTGAAATACGGAATTTGTATAAAATAATAAAATTATAAAAAATTTGAAAAAATTCAAAAAAACACTTGCAAAATGTGTAAGAGTGTGGTATTATATTGAACGTTCCGAACATCCGGGTGTGGCGCAGTTGGGAGCGCGCTTGACTGGGGGTCAAGAGGCCGTGAGTTCAAGTCTCGCCACTCGGACCATCTAAAAGAAAAAAGTCTGTAAAACAAAAGTTTTGCAGACTTTTTTGTTATTCATTTTAAATTATCAAGAGTGCTGTAATTCTTAAAGTTGACCACTGTTTTTGCTTGGGTCAAGTGAACATATTTTTTTACCATTTCAAGACTTGTATGTCCTAAAATCTGTTGCAAAGCATAGATATTACCACCGTTTTCAAGATACATTGTTGCAAATGTGCGTCGCAATAAATGAGCGTGAATACGAGAGGTCAAGAGGTCTGAACCGATTTTTTGAGTCTGTAAGGTTTTAAAAAGCCTTGCTATCACACATCCCGTAAAGACAGTACATCTTCCGATTTGTCGAATTGAATTTCAACTGTTCTCACACGAGGGCAGTTTTGTTTTATGCAATTCCCTTGCAGTCCATACGTGAAAATGATATAATTAAAAAAAATGCTTTTCAGGAGATTTTATGAAAAAAGTTATTGTTGTTTCAAAAACTCATCTTGATCTGGGCTTTACGGATTATGCGGAAAACATCAGACAGAAGTATATTGACACATTC
>JAFYUD010000188.1 GCA_017549665.1 Clostridia bacterium
AAGGACAGTACGATTTCATCTGATGCAGGCTTAAGATTTCTTAATGTGACACCTGCTGCATCAAACATTTTCTTTGATGCAATTGTACCCTTTGTCATTGCATATTTGTCAGAAATATATACAACTTCCTTTATACCACTCTGAATGATTGCCTTTGCGCACTCATTGCAGGGAAAAAGAGTTACATAGATTCTGCAGCCCTCGAGATTCACACCTCTCTGGTTGAGAATGGCATTCAGCTCTGCATGACAGACGTAAGGGTATTTTGTTTCAAGCTCGTCACCTGTACGCTCCCAGGGGAAAATATCGTCATTACAACCCATGGGAAAACCGTTGTAGCCGACTGACATAATCTTATTTCCGTCATTTACGATACATGCGCCGACCTGTGTATTCGGGTCTTTGCTTCTCTTTGCGGAAAGAGCTGCAATTCCCATAAAATATTCGTCCCATGAGATATAGTCATTTCTTTTGGACATACTAAAACTCCTTGATGAACAAATTACAATTTACAATGCACAATTTTATCTGCAACGCAGATATATCACTCACACAAAATGTGTGAATATCACAGTAAAAATTTATGAAAATAAATTTTTACTTCACAACGCCCTTTTTAAGAATAACATTCGCATAAAGAGCACTTTCACCTGTTGCTACAATAGCATAAGCATCTCTTGCTCTTTCGTAGAAAGCAAATCTTTCAATTTCTTCAAATTTCACGTTTTCCTGATGTTTATCAACAATTTTTCTGTAATCCTTCCAGATAACAGGGTCAACATCATCACCGGGAGTTACCTGCATAAGCATAACAGGACTCTCAACATAAGTATCAAGAGGGAAAAGCTGAAGAATAGCATCAAGCAGCTCGGGTACTCCGTGACCGTCGCAACGGATAAGTCTCTTTGCATTTGAAGCTGCAGGGAAATTTCCGTCACCGATTACGATTTCGTCACTGTGACCCATCTCCATAAGTATCTTAAGAAGCTCGGGTGAAAGGATAGAAGGTATATTTTTAAGCATTTTTGATTCCTCCGTTTGAATTATTTTATATATTTTAGCATAATTATGTCAAGTATACAATATATTAAAAAAAATTTAAAAAATATTTTGTCAAAATATGCATAAACTATTGCAAAAAAAGAAAAAAGAGAGTATATTAATATTAAGTTATATTCAAGGAATGTGCGCTGTTTTTTATCATTGGTGCCGGTTTCATTTTAGGAGGATATTTTTTTGAGCGGAGATTTACATTGTCATACTAAACTGTCTGACGGTACATTAGGTTTAGAAGAGCTTATCGCACTTGCTGCAAAGCGTGGTATTGAAACAATTGCGATTACTGATCACGATTGCCTTGCAGGTACGGTCAGAGGAAAAATAATCGGAGAACGTAACGGAATCAAAGTTATTCCGGGCGTTGAGCTGTCTGCTCTTGATTCAAGAACGGGCAAAAATGTACATATACTTGCTTATCTCTTTGACAGTCCCGACAGAATTGAAGGACTGTGTCACAGCAATGCTGCGGCAAGAAAAAAAGCAGGTCAGTTCATGATGCTCAAGGTTGCAAAGCGTTATCCCGTTGCTACAGATCTTATCATGAAATGTGCAACAGGCTCAACAAACCTTTACAAGCAGCACATTATGCACGCTCTTATGCAGTGCGGATATACACAGACCGTTTACGGTGAAGTTTACGATGATCTTTTCGACCCTGAAAAGCCTATGAATATTTACGTTCAGCCTAAATTTGCAGATGTTTTTGATGTACTCAAGGCAGTTAAAGAAGCAGGCGGAATTTCCGTACTTGCACATCCCTGCCTTTACGATAATTTTGATATAATCGATGAGCTTGTTGCTGCAGGTCTCAACGGTATTGAAATCTGGCATCCCACCTGCTCAAAGGAGAACGAGGAAAAGCTTTTCAATATTGCAAAGAAGAACAAGCTTCTGATGACCGGCGGCAGTGACTTCCACGGAATGTACAATCACGGCACATGGTCAATCGGTGACTACGTAACACCCAAGCAGCAGCTCAGTGAGCTTCTTAATTATAAAACTAAAATCAAGAGACAGCAGAAAAAGCTTGAAGCTCTCGCAGCGGAGGCTCAGGAATAAGCTCAGCTGTCTGACAGGAGTAGAATTATGCACGAGGATTTTGATATAAAAATTTTCTCACCGGTCAAAAAGACAGTTGATTCAGAGCCGGTGGTTATAGCAGACGAAATGAAGAGACAGGTCATTCTCGGCAATCTTCAGAAGGCAAAATTATTGGGAAAAACTATTGCTGATTATTTCCATGAAGCTGCTGAAAAAGAAGAGCTGTGGAATATGGCAAAATGCTGTAATGTCACTGAGCTTGACAGAAATATCAAGGATCAGGCAATCATCCTTTCGGTTTTTGCTGCTGAGTATTATCTCAATATCAGCCTTGCAGATGCAATTTTGTCAACAGCTGCACTGACAACACTTTATGATAATCTTACATCTGCTCTGCCCAAGCTTTACAATGAACTGCTTTCATCCACTGCATTTTCATTCTACTACATGAATGTTGACAGAAAGGCTGCAGATGCCGCAGTTGTCGGTGAAACCTTTGCAATGCTCTGCGGTGACAAGAATTCAGAAGAATTACGCTGCTACGGTGCATGCGTATTCAACACAAGCATTGAGCAGTACAAAGACCTGACAGCAGAAATTGATTTCGCACAATAAAAAAACAGACCGACAAAACTTTTACGGGTTTTGCCGGTTTTTTATTATTCAAAAAAATCACCCTGAAAAAACAGGGTGAAAATTTTAATTAAAATTCAATTCTTGCAGCGATGTATGCTTCAAGCTCATCAATGGGAAGTCTTACCTGCTCCATTGTGTCTCTGTCACGGACTGTTACGCAGCCGTCTGTTTCACTTTCAAAGTCGTATGTGATACAGAAGGGTGTACCGATTTCGTCCTCACGACGGTATCTCTTACCGATTGAGCCTGTTTCGTCAAAGTCAACCATAAACTTCTTTGAAAGCTTGTCAAACACTTCAAGAGCCTTTTCAGAAAGCTTCTTTGAAAGAGGAAGAACTGCTGCCTTATAAGGAGCGATTGCGGGGCTGAGATGAAGAACAACTCTTGTGTCATTCTTTTCAGCATCAATTACCTCTTCATCATATGCTTCACAAAGAAGAGCAAGTACAGTTCTGTCAAGACCATATGTTGACTCAATGATGAAAGGAATATATCTCTCGTTTGTTTCGGGATCAAGATATTCCATCTTTGCGCCGCTGTATTCCTGATGTCTTGTAAGGTCAAAGTTTGTTCTGTTGTGAGTACCGTTGACTTCACCCCAACCGAAGGGGAAGAGGAACTCGATGTCACATGCAGCTTTTGCATAGTGAGCAAGTTTTTCGTGATCGTGGAAACGAAGGTGATCAGCGGGGATACCGAGATCCTGATAGTACTTCATACCGTAGTTCTTGAAGTAATCGTAAAGATCTGTATCTGTGCCTTCCTTACAGAATGTCTGGAATTCCATCTGTTCGAATT
>JAFYUD010000019.1 GCA_017549665.1 Clostridia bacterium
CCAAACCATTTCTATTATACTCGGAGGTTAAGTTTTTTCTCTACGTTTTTGTGGCTTGCCATTGCTCGCCACGTTTTATTTTTACTAAAGCTTTTTTATTCCCCCGGTAGAACCGGGGGTTGTATCTTTGCTGAAGACCAAATCAACCCCAAGGCGGTGGGTAACTGCCGCCTTGGGTGATCAGAAAAGTGCAAAAAATTACGGCAGGGAGTTCCCTGCCGTTTTTGTATTGGGTTATTTCTCCTTGATTTTTTCGGCTAATTTATGACCGAAAGCTCTCAGTTCAAGAACAAGGTCACCCTTAGGCTCGAAGTAGCAGTTTCTCTTTGAAAGGAATTTGTATTCGCCCTGTCTGAGCGCCATTACAACAAGTCCGCCGATAAATCCGCTGACAAGGATAATTGCAGCAAGAGGAAGACGGCATGTAAGAAAATCACCTGAGCGAAGAGGAAGTGTGAAGCTCATGAAGATTTCACCCTTCTCGAAAAGCTCTGCGTATGTATAATCAACTGCTCCGTATGTGAAATTGCCTGTTGTGTACTTGGGAAGTGAGCCGTCTGTGTAAGCTGTATTCACAATACCGAAAAGCGCTGTAAGCACACCGCCCAGCGCAGAGCCTGCCATAAGTCCGGGAATCATTGTAAGAGGACTTCTCATTGTAAGAAGCATTGAAGGTGCAACTGTAAGCTTGATATTCTCAAAGAATGCGTTGATAGGACCTGTTGTTGCCATATTGAAGTCGTCAGTGTCTGTCTTTCCGCCTTTTTTGAATATCTTGCAGTTAAGCATTGCGAAGAATGCTGTCCATGCAACTGTGATGAAGCATACTGAATAGATTGTGATAAGCTGAGCATTACCTGTTGCAAGGTATGATGCTGTTGCTACTGAGAATGCAGCGAGAGAAACGGGTCCGATAAGGTCAAAGCCGACCATAAGTCCCATTACAAGGGCAGCGATGATAACGTTGCTTTCCGAAAGTGCGGTAAGCACACCCTTAAGACTTTCACTCAGTGCTGCGAAGGGCACCTGAATGCCGTATTTGATAAGAATGAATGTCAGCGCACAGCTTGCCACGGGAATAATAAGTACAAGCACGATAAGGTCTGTACCCTCAATTATATCAAGTCCCTTGATTGTTTCGGGGATTGCCTTGATTTTTTTTCTGAGCTTCGTGATAAGATTGTCAATACCTTTGCCGATTGATATCTTTGCACTGCTCCAGCCTGCAAAAAGAAGCTTGATAAGAAGAGCAAGGAAAACAGCCATGATAAGATAACCCATATAGCCGATTGACGTTGCATCTGCGTAGTTTGCGGGCGTTGAGAAGAAGCAGATGTACATATTTTCAGCACTTACTGAAGCCTGAGTAAAGTGGCTGAAATATACCGACAGTGCAAGTGACGGTGCAATACCGGGAAGTCCTGCAATAAGATATGACAACACTACAGCAAGAGCAACGAAGAAGAAATCTGTTGCCCAGAAGAGGATAAACCACAGCGCAGGCTCATTTTCAGCACCCGTTGCACCGAGCATGTGATACGACTGAAAAATGTTCTGAATTACAAAGAAAAATCCTGCACCGAGTGCACCGAAAAGCTGCACGATAAACATTATCGAGGTGGCACGGTAAATCTTTTCCTTTGTGTCAAGATAAAGCTTCTTAACCATTATTTTATCTTCCTTTCACAATAAAGACCGCTTTTTGTATACGCATGAAGCGTCAGAAAACCGGTCGAATTTCCTTTTCTTACATAAACGATTGCCTTACCGCCGTATGTGCAGCGGTATTTTTCATTATAGCTTGTCAGGTCGTCGGGTTTACCGTTTTCAATGCCGAGAATCTTACCGTCACCCACAAGCTGATAATAAATTATTTCGTCTGAAGAAGCACAGCTTCCGTTTTTGTCGAGAAGACTTACTTCAACCTGTACGATATCAGAATCGTCTTCATACACACTGAAATTTATGCTTTCTGCTTCATAAGATGTTGACAATGTATCATTAGCATTTGCAGTTACTGCCCTGAGAGTGCCCTTTTCAAAGGGTATCTCCCACGTCACACGGCAGTTCTCATCAGTCTGCAATGTACCCAGTGATTTGTCATTGAGGAATAATTCAACTTCCCTTTCATTAGTGTAACAGCTTACCTGAATTTTTTCACCGTCAGTGAAATTATATGTAAACTTATCTGTCCAGGGATTTGTCTTTTCCTTTTCACCCTTTGAAACTGCGATTTTTACAAAAGGTGTATCTGTCCAGAGTGCTTTTCGTCTGTAATAAAGTGGCTTTTCATATCCGCACAGGTCAAGCATACCTGCCTGAGAGATTCTCTTGGGCCAGCCTGTACATTCACCGAGAAAATCAATACCCGTCCACAAAAACTGTCCGCAGATATAGTCATTGTCTTTTACCGCATTCCATGCAGAAACATCGTGACCGTTTTCACTGCCCAGAATCACACGGTCAGGGAAACGCTTATGGTCTTCCTCATAAAGTCTCTCACGATAGTTATAGCCTGAAATATCAAGCACATCGGCAAAGCCTGTCCTTGTGGACAATTCGGGGAATGACATTGCAGAAAGCACGGGGCGTGTTGTATCAATATTATGAACAATATCCACAAGCTCTTTTGCAATGGTTGTCAGTCTGCCTGCATCAGGCTTTCTGTCGTCGTACATTCTCTCTTCTTTAGGCTTGCCGTTATCATTGTTGCCCAGCACCTCGTCAAACAAAGGTGTTACATACGGGTCGTTGGGGTAATCAATCTCATTACCGATTGACCACATAATAATACTCGGATGATTTCTGTCACGAAGCACCATGGCCTCAAGGTCTGCCTTGTGCCACATGGGGAAATCCTCAGCATAACCGAATCGCTTGGGCGGATACACGTTGTGCCCCTGCCACCATTTGTTCTTAGCGCCTTCCCATTCGTCAAAGGCTTCGTCCATAACGAGGAATCCAAGCTCATCACAAAGATCAAGAAGATCAGATGAAGGCGGATTGTGAGCTGTTCTTATTGCATTACAGCCTGCAGCTCTGAATTTTTCAAGTCTGCGTTTCCATACGGATTTCGGCACAGCCGCACCCAGCGCACCTGCGTCGTGATGCACGCAGACACCCTTGAGCTTCATATTTTCACCGTTAAGGAAAAATCCCTTATCAGCATCAAATTCTATTGTTCTTATTCCCACAGGGATTGTTATAACATCTGTTATCTGTCTGTCTCTGAAGCCATGACATTCAAGAGTGTAAAGGTAAGGCGTATCGGGCGACCAGAGCTTTGCTTCGGGCACAATTATTTCAGCAGTACCCTTTTCTGCTTCGCAGCCGCCTGAAGCAACCCATTCCCCGTCTGCATCCTCAAGGATGAATTCCGTATCATCACAGCCTGTGGTGCTGTAATCAATTTTCAGAATTGCTTTTCCGTCGGCAATTTCTTTCGTGGCAACAAAAACTGCATTTTTTTCAAAGCAATTCATATCTGTTATTTCAAGAGTTACATCACGGTAGATTCCACTGCCTGTAAACCAACGGGAATCTGCCACCTCATCATGCTCCACACGGACACTGATGACATTTTCACCCTCACGGACAAATTCACTTATGTCAAAAGTGAATGTTGAGTATCCGTAAGCCCATGAGCCGAGATGATGACTGTTGACATAGACTCTTGCGTGCTTATATACACCGCCGAAAGTCAGACGGACACGCTTCCCTTTGATGTTTTCAAGGCAGAAATGCTTTCTGTACCATGCTCTGCCGCCGGGAAGATATCCCGTACCACTGGCGTTTGACTTATCAAAAGGATGCTCAACCGACCAGTCATGAGGAATATCTACAATGCGCCATGCATTGTCATCATAACCCATAAAATCAGCTTCAGGTACATCCCCCGGATGAAATTTCCAGTTGTCATTGAGTGCTGTTATTTTACCCATAAAGCACCTCTCTATATTTTAATTATACTGATTCAAGTATACAGTCACCACTGCTTTTTGTCAATGAAATTAAAAAAATTTACAATATCTCAGGCAATAAAAAAAGGACATCCTGAGATGTCCTTTCATTTCACTTTTTATGGCATGCTTCACTCATGGGACATGCACCGCATGATCCGCCGCATGAGCTTTTGCCTTTCTTTCTGTTGCGGATACTGCTGACGATTATCAACACAAATATCACAGCAACGATTGCCGCAACAATAATTGTGGGGAGATTCCACATCATATTATCACCTTTTATTTCTTTGTTGCTTTTTTATTGTGCGGATTCTTACGCACAAGCATATACATAATGTAACCGAAAAGTATTGCCGCAATCACAGTGCCGACGATGCTTCCGCCGCCTGTAAACCATGCACCTGTCTGATAAACAATCATTGATACTGCATAAGCAAACACTGTCATGTAACCGATTGCAAATGCTGTCCATTTCCAGTCATTCATTTCTCTTCTGATAGCACCCATTGCACCGAAGCAGGGAGCGCAGAGAAGATTGAATATCATGAATGAATAGCCTGCCACACCGTTACCCCCCACAAACATTGTAAATGCTGCTTCAGCATCACCCATTGATGAAAGTGTACCGAATGCACCGACAACCTCCTCCTTTGCAAGAAGACCGAGAAGTGTTGCAACAGTTGCCTGCCATGTGCCGAAGCCGAGAGGCCTGAAAATAATTGCTATCCATCCGCCGATGACCTCAAGAATTGATTTTCCGCCTGTTGCTTCTGAAATATAATGAATACCGTTTTCAAAAGAAATTGAATTAAGAAGCCAGATAATGATACTTGCAGCAAGAATAACTGTACCTGCACGCTTTACAAATGACCAGCTTCTGTCCCATGTTGTTCTTGCGATATTACTTGCAACAGGAGCATGATAAGCGGGAAGCTCCATAACAAAGGGGGCAGGGTCGCCGGCAAAAGGCTTTGTCTTCTTGAGCATGATACCTGAAATAACAACTGC
>JAFYUD010000020.1 GCA_017549665.1 Clostridia bacterium
GAAATAATTTTCAAGCACTTCAAGCGCATCTTCACGCAGCACACCTGATGTCACACTGATATCTGCTCCTGAATTACTGAATACGATTTTACTGCATTCTGAGCCTTCAACACCGAGGATATTACACAAATCAATATCACTTGCACCGTAAACAAGTCTGCCCAGCTTTGTCCAGACCATTGCACCACAGCACATAAAACACGGCTCACAGCTTGAATAAAGAGTATATTCTGACAAATCAGTTATACCTGTTTCTTCGGTAAATCTTCTTATCAGACCTGCTTCTGCGTGAAATGTGGGGTCATTGCGTGTGTATATCTGATTTTCATTTTCATATACGATTTCACCGTCTTTTACAAGCACAGCACCGAATGGCTCATTACCATGTTCAACTGCCGCTACAGACAGTTCAATCGCTTTTTTCATAAAAATCTCATCATTTATCATTTTCATTTCCTCCGAGAAGACAAGTCAATTATAAGTTATTATTATTTTAACACAAATAACACTAAAAAGAAACACAAAAAACAAAAAACAGCTCCCACAAAAGTGAGAGCTGAAATTCTGCGATAAAGAAATTATCTCTTTGAGAACTGGGGTGCACGACGTGCGCCTTTGAGACCGTACTTCTTTCTTTCCTTCATTCTGGGGTCTCTTGTAAGGAAGCCTGCCTTCTTGAGAGCAGGACGAAGGTTCTCGTCGAACTGAAGAAGAGCTCTTGAAAGACCGTGACGGATAGCACCAGCCTGACCTGTAACGCCGCCGCCTGCTACTCTTACAACAACGTCGAACTTCTCTGTTGTACCTGTAAGGTTGAGAGGCTGACGAACGATGAGCTTGAGTGTTTCGAGACCGAAGTAGTTATCGATATCTCTGTCGTTGATTGTGATTTTGCCTGTACCGGGATATACACGGACACGAGCAACGGAACTCTTTCTTCTACCTGTTCCGTAGTAGTAATTGCTTTCGTACATTTAAATCTGCCTCCCTTTCTTAAAACTCTCTTGCAACGGGCTTCTGAGCCTGATGCTTGTGCTCTGCACCTGCATAAACGTGAAGTCTTGTGAATGCGCTTCTGCCGAGTGTGTTAGCAGGAAGCATACCCTTGATAGCCTTTTCAACAACGAAGCAGGGCTTCTCTCTCATAAGAGTTGAGTACTTAACTTCCTTCATGTTGCCGATGTAGCCTGTGTGATGATAGTACATCTTCTGATCGAGCTTCTTACCTGTAAGAACAACCTTCTCTGCATTGATAACGATAACGTTGTCACCGCAATCTTCATGATATGCGAAAGTGGGCTTGTGCTTACCTCTGAGAAGGACTGCTGCTTCAGCTGCTACTGCACCGAGAGTCTTGCCTTCTGCGTCAAGAACATACCAATCGCGCTTGATGTCAGCGACTTTGGGCATATAAGTTGACATAATTTTTACCTCCAATATATTTAACTAAATATAAACAAAAATCAAGCACACCGTAGTGCGCTTGATTATAATATCACAACTGATAAAAGTTGTCAACACTTTTTTTGCGATTTTTTAAAGGAGATTCTGAAAGCTCTGTTTTTCTCCGTTTTTCTCGTTTTTTCAAGTGCTTTGCTCATTTATTATTTTGCAAGAAAGTTAAGTGAAATCTCTGCAAGCACGTCGGGAGCAGTCTCGATAACAATGTGACTGCCGTCAACATTCTCAACCTGAGCTGCGGTAAGAGCTGCTGTAACCTCACTTACGATATCAGCACTGATAACATTGTCACCGTTTGCCCATACAAGGAGTGTGGGTGTCTCAAGCTTTGCGAGAGCTTCAGCATCAGTATTCTTTGCATTTACGCTTGCAAGGAGCATACCTGAACCTGTTCCGGGGATCATAAGAGGATCTGCAAGAAGAGATGCATCATAGCTCTTTGCATAGTCCATATCACCTGTTGTCATATAAACAGCTGCCTTGACGATAAGATCTGAGCTTAATACCATCTTGAAAAGGTTATCCATAAACTTGCCTAAGAAGCTGTTTGTTGCAAGTGACCTGAGCATTGAATTGCCCTGAGTATTGATTGTGCTGGGGCAGAAAAGCATAAGTGCTTCAAGCTCATTCTCACATGCGATGTTCATTGCAACGCCGCCACCCATTGAGTGACCAGCAACGATCCATTCTTCTGTGGGAGCGATTGTTTCCATGAAATTAACAACAAGAGTCTCTCTTGCGATAAGCTGTGTATCTGCATTTTCTCTTGTGCTGTAACCGAAGTTGGGAAGGTCGATAAGATAGCAGTCATAACCTTCTGCGCTCATGATTTCAGCCATGCCGTTCCATGTTGTACCTGAGTAAAGGAAACCATGAATAAACATGATTCTGCCCTTTGCTTCACCCTTTGCAGGAACAACATTGTAATGAATTGAGTACTCGCCTTCTTCATAATAACTGCCGGCAACTGCAGTGTCTTCTGCATAAACAGCTACCCCGAAAATACCGAATACCATAACAAGGGACATAATGATTGAAAGAAGTTTTTTAGTGGTTGTCATAATTAATCGCCCTTTCTTATATATAATGTAATATATTATTCTTCAGCCTTTTTAAGCTCAATTCCGAGAACATCAAGCTGTTCCTTATCAACAACAGAGGGACACTCTGTCATAGGCTCTGTAGCATCCTTGAGCTTGGGATATGCAATAACGTCACGAAGGCTCTCTGCGCCGACCATCTGCATAACAAGTCTGTCAAGACCGATACCCATACCGCCGTGAGGAGGAGCACCGTACTTGAAAGCACCGAGAAGGAAGCCGAATTTCTCGTTTGCTTCTTCTGTTGAAAGACCGAGAAGCTTGAACATTCTGTCCTGAAGCTCGGGATTTGTGATACGGATTGAGCCTGATGAAAGCTCGATACCGTTAAGAACAAGGTCGTATGCCTTTGCCTTTACAGCAGCCTTGTCTGTTTCAAGGTACTCAAGACATTCATCCATGGGAGATGTGAACGGATGGTGCATAGCTACATACTGCTGTGCATCCTCGTCCCAATCGAAGAAGGGGAATTCCGTAATCCAGAGGAAGTTGTAGCCGGGCTTGATAATATCAAGCTTCTTTGCTACCTCGCATCTGAGAGCGCCGAGAACTGAAAGAACAAGTGACTTCTTTCTGTCAGCAACGATAAGAACGACGTCGCCCTTTTCAGCGCCTGCCTTTTTGAGAATTGCAGCCATTTCGTCCTCTGTCATGAACTTTGCGAATGAAGATGCGATACCGTCATCTGTCATTCTGATCCATGCAAGACCCTTTGCGCCGAAGCCCTTTGCTGTTTCTGTGAGCTTGTCGATTTCTTTTCTTGAAAGAGTCTTTACAGCGTCCTTGGCTGTGATACCTCTTACCGTACCGCCTGCTTCAAGAGCTGACTTGAATACTACAAACTCACTGTCCTTAACCTCTTCGCTGAGA
>JAFYUD010000189.1 GCA_017549665.1 Clostridia bacterium
CAGGGTGCTTACTCCGAATTATGGTTTTCGGATATTCTCTGGCCTGATTTTACCGAGGAAGATTTCAACGAGGCTCTGAGAGCTTACGAAAAAAGAAACCGTCGTTTCGGCGGAATATAAAGTACTTTGGGCGGA
Organism: Clostridia bacterium; assembly: GCA_017549665.1. The sequence goes on from JAFYUD010000189.1 coordinate 136, forward strand.
GTTTTAATCGACTCCGCTATAAGTCTTTAAAGAGGTAATAAAATGAAGAAGAGAATTATCACGGCTCTCATTGCCGTTGCTGTTATAGTTGTCCCCTGTTTTGCATTCATGCACACAGTGGTTTTCCCGATTATTCTTTCAATTTTCTCTGCAATCGCAGTTTATGAAATGATAAAGGTCACAGGCAGTAAAAATGTATTTATGATATCATTCAGCTGTCTGACCGCAGCATTTATCCCCTTTATCTTCCACTTTAATCTGAAAGTCCCCTTTATGCCCCTTATTGCGGCATATATTCTCATATATCTGACAATGATGGTTTTCAGGTATCAGAAGACTAAATTCTCAGACGTGCTCATGGCAATGTTTTCAACACTTGCAATCCCCTCTGCACTGTCAATTTTCCTTATTCTTCGTGACTGCTACATCACTTATCCCGAAAAATACACAAAGGAAAACGGAATTTATTTCATTCTTCTTGCAATGCTCTGCTGCTGGGGCACAGACACCTTTGCACTCTTCTCAGGCAAATTATTCGGTAAAAGAAAATTGTGTCCCAACATCAGCCCTAATAAGACTGTTGCAGGTGCAGTAGGCGGTGTATTATGTACACTTGCGCTCAACATCGGAGTATTCTTTATTTTTGATAAATTCTTCTTCACACTGCATACACTTGTATGGTGGCAGATTATAATTATAAGTGCGGTATTGTCAGTCATCAGTATTTTCGGTGACCTTTCCGCATCAATTATCAAAAGAAATCATGATATCAAGGACTTCGGCAACATCTTCCCCGGTCACGGCGGAGTAATGGACAGAATCGACAGCTGTGTATTCGTCCTTGCCGGCACATACCTTGCACTTTATTTTGTTAACATCTGAGGTTGATTACCATGAAAAAAATTGCAATTCTCGGCTCAACAGGGTCAATAGGCACTCAGTCAATCGATGTAGCTCTCAAGCACGGCTATAAGGTAACTGCCCTTACAGCACACTCAAATGCAGGTATTCTTGAAGAGCAGGCAAGACTTCTCAGACCTGAAAAGGTAGCACTTTATAACGAAGCTGAAGCATTAAAGCTTAAGACTTCACTTGCCGATACTGACATAAAAGTCCTTTCAGGCGTAGAAGGCATCTGCGAATGTGCAGCCGATACTTCTGCCGATACTGTCATCAACTCAATCGTCGGCATGGCAGGTCTCAGACCCACACTTGCAGTTATAAATGCAGGCAAGGCTCTTGCCCTTGCAAACAAGGAATCACTTGTTGCAGGCGGTCAGCTTGTCATGGGTGCAGCAAAAGAAAAGGGCGTTGCAATTCTTCCCGTTGACAGTGAGCATTCTGCAATTTTCCAGTGTCTTCAGGGTAAGCCCTCAAACAAGGCTCTTAAGAAAATCATTCTCACAGCTTCAGGCGGCCCGTTTTTCGGCAAGACAAAGGCTGAGCTTGAAAATGTCACAGCTGCTGATGCACTCAGACATCCTAACTGGAGCATGGGTGCAAAAATCACAATCGACTCTGCAACAATGTTCAACAAGGGTCTTGAGCTGATTGAAGCTGTATGGCTCTTTGATGTTGCCCCCGAAAATGTTGATATTATAGTGCACAGAGAAAGCATTGTTCACTCAATGGTTGAATACGATGACAATTCAGTTATCGCACAGCTCGGTCTTCCCGACATGAGAATTCCCATTCAGTACGCACTGACATATCCTGAAAGATATGAATCACCTGTTGATTCACTTGACTTTGCATCAATTGCAAAACTTACCTTCTACAAACCCGATTACGAAACATTCAGATGCATTGATATCTGCCGTGACGCTATCACAAAGGGCGGTCTTATGCCGGCTGCGGTCAACTCTGCAAATGAAGAGGTCAACAGCCTCTTCCGTCAGGGCAAGGTCAGATTCAATGATATCCCCGACCTTATTCTCGAAGGTGCGTCAAAAGCAAAGACTGCATCAACATTCACTGTTGACGACATTGACGACACCGACAAAACAGTCAGAGAAGCAGTTCTCTCTGCTGTTTCACGAAAGGACTGAACTTTTTGAATAATCTTTTTCTGGCAATTGACATATCAGCTGTCTGGGGCAAGGTATGGCCGTTTCTTATAGCTATACTTTTCTTCGGACTTATAATCGGCATCCACGAGCTTGGCCATTTCCTTTCAGCAAAGCTTTTCAAGGTAAAGGTAAATGAATTCTCTCTCGGCATGGGTCCCGCAATTTTCAAAAAGAAAAAGGGTGAAACACAGTATTCACTCAGATTATTCCCCATCGGCGGATTTGTCAGCATGGAGGGCGAGGACGACGAAAGTGAGGACGAAAGAGCATTCTGTAAGCAGAAATGGTGGAAGAAATTCATCATCGTTTCTGCAGGCGCAATAATGAATCTCATCCTCGGTCTGATTTTCGTTTCCGTGCTTACATGTATGGATGACCTTATCGGCACGACTCAGATTCACAGCTTCTACGAAAACGCAGTAAGTGCCGAAAGCGGTCTTGAGGTCGGTGACGAAATCAAAAAAATCAACGGTACACGCATTTTTTCATCAAGAGACTTAAGCTACTCCCTTACTCGTGACGAAGACGGAATCTACGAATTCGTTGTTGAAAGAAACGGTGAAAATGTCACTCTTGAAAATGTTAAATTTGAACGCAAGACAGACGAAAACGGCAACAATACCATTATTTATGACTTTGTCATAGTAGGTGTTGAAAAGACATTCTTCAATGTAATTTCAACCTCTGTAAAAGATACTGTTTCCATCGCACGTCTTGTGTGGCTGACACTGTTTGATCTTGTTACGGGGCATTACGGTCTCAATGACCTTTCAGGTCCCGTCGGTACGGTAAACATCATAGCTCAGGTCACAAGCGAAGCGGCAACAACAGGTGTCGGTTTTGATATGATTGTCTACATCATGGCTCTTATCTCCATCAATGTAGGTGTATTCAACCTCCTTCCCGTCCCTGCACTTGACGGCGGCAGACTCTTCTTCATTCTTATTGAAGCGGTCAGAAAAAAGCCCGTCCCCGCAAAATACGAGGGTTACATCCACGCAGCAGGTCTTGCACTTCTGTTATTGCTGATGGTTGTAATCACATTCAACGATATAAGGAATCTTATTATTAACTGACGGAAGTGATAACCATGTATTCACGAAGAAAATCAAGGGAAATCAGAATAGGAAATGTCACAATCGGCGGAAATCATCCCATTGCAGTGCAGTCAATGCTCAACACTCCTGCAGGTGATGCTGAGGCGTGCGTCAGGCAGGCTTTAAGACTTCAGAATGCCGGCTGCGAAATAATCCGTACTGCCGTGCCCGACCTTGAATGTGTCAATACAATTTACAAATTAAAGGAGAATCTGTCAATTCCCGTTGTCGCAGATATTCATTTCGATTACAGAATCGCCCTTGAATGTGCTGAAGCAGGCGTTGACAAAATCCGTATCAACCCCGGTAACATCGGTGAGGACAGCCGTGTAAAGACTGTTGCAGACAAATGCCGTGAAAAGAATATCCCAATAAGAATCGGTGTGAATTCAGGCTCACTTGAAAAGGAAATTCTTGCAAAATACGGCTCTCCCACTCCTGAGGCTCTTGCAGAAAGTGCAATGTTTCACGCTTCACTTCTTGAAAAATTCGACTTCAATGACATTGTAATTTCTCTCAAATCATCAGATGTAAGAAAGTCATTTGATGCTTACCGAATAGTTGCCGACAAGTGTGACTATCCGTTACATATCGGCATCACAGAAGCCGGCACAGAGAGAATGGGTATAATCAAATCCTCTGCAGGTCTCGGTGCTATGCTTCTTGACGGCATCGGTGACACAATGAGAATCTCCCTTACAGCTGACCCCGAAAAGGAAATTGACGCAGCTTACGACCTTCTCAAGGCGCTTGATTTAAGACAGAGAGGCATCCGCTTTGTTTCATGTCCCACCTGCGGAAGAACAAAAATCGACCTTATAAA
>JAFYUD010000190.1 GCA_017549665.1 Clostridia bacterium
AATTTCATCAACCGTAGATTTATATTCATCAATATCAACTCTGATATTATTTCTTGAAAAAAGATAGCGGAAGGGATATGTAAGATGTGCAAGAATGTCAAAATTGCCCCATTCAAGCATAGTCAGAATCTCGTCAAAATATTCGTTGAGTTCAGCTTTTACATCCATTGATGAAAAGTCTTCAATATAATAGAAATCACGCTTATTTCTGAGATTATGAACAGAACCGATAACAACATCAAACTTCTGGGAAGCAAGTATCTTTTCTGAAGTTTCAATATCATAAGCAGGCTGACCGAGCTCTATACCGTTAAGAACCAGAAGTTTGCCTGTAAAAGCACTTTTAGCCTTGGCAATCTCAAAAAATGCCTGTCTGACATTTCTTTCTGCATTTTCATCAAAGGCATCAACTTCACAATGATCAGTAAATGCTATTGCACGAAGCCCCTTGTTACAGGCAGCTTCACACATATAAACAGGTGAATGATGACCGTCAAATGAATTATCGGTATGATTATGTGTATCAACAATATTTTTAAAATTCATATGGATTCTCCGGATTCAAGATTATACAATGGGGATTGAGTATTCATACTCAGTGTGCCAGATACTGCTTGAATAGCTTCTGCCACGGATTATGATTTCATTATTATAAACTTCAAAAACAAAACCGAGTCCGCTCAGGAACTGACCTCTTGAATTGAAGAATGAATATGCAGGCAGGTTTACGGATGTGATGTTTCCGTAGGTTTCAACACTTTTATAACCGTAAGTTGCTGATGTAATGCTGTCACCCATACCGTTATGGATATGACCGCTTATGTAGATGATATTTTTGTACTGCTGAAGAATTGCCTCTACTCTGTCAGACTGATCACCGATACCGCCTGTGATTTCTGTTGCATCATCCTCACCCCATGTACCGGGCAGGCCGTGAGTCTTATTGAGAGGCTGATGGAATACAAGGAACACGGGCAGACCGTCAGATGCAGAATCCTCAAGTGTTTCCTCAAGCCATGCAAACTGTTCTTCACTTATATATGCATCCACACCGTCATCTTCACTTGCCATGACGATAAATGTATATCCGTTGATTTCTGTTGAATAATAAGCCTTATCAATGTCTCTGCCGCAGATTTCTTTATTGAACCGCACAAAAAGATCAAGTGAAGGCTGATAACTGTAATCATCTGTCCAGGTATCATGATTACCTTCTGCAAAGATAATCTCTTTTGCAGGTGAATATGAAGCAAATGCATTCTGAGTCATAATCCATTCGGATTCATAACCGTGATTTGTGATATCACCTGTGATTATCATTGCATCAAGCGGACGCTGTGAATTCTCCATATCACTGAGACCGAGCTCAAGCATAAACTTTCTGGCAACTGAATCTGTCATATGGGTATCAGACATTGTTGCAAATGTAAGCTTAACATTTTCTGAATCTTTTGGAGTAAATGCTGTCTTATCAGCTGCTGCTCCGAATGAAAGCAGACTGATGAGAGACATAAACATAGCTACGATTGATTTGTAAACAGCAACTAACATTGTAAAACCCTCTTAATAAAGAACTTTTGAAAGAATGAAGCATGTCCATAATGCTACAACAAATGCACCTTCTGCAGGTATTGCGAGCTTGGTATAAGGACACTTCCAGCCTTTATCAACGCAAAGAAAAACAGTTCTTGTAACAAAAACTGTTGTAGCAAAGAAAAGTCCTCCCACAAGTGAATATACAGGAGTTTTCAGTGCTATTGTAAGATAGAGAAGAAATGCGCCGAGCGCAAATGAAATACCGCCGTAGTAAACTCTGATCTCAGTTTTACCTGCATTATCAACGGGTCTGACAGCAAATTTTTCTGCATTCTTTACAGGTGAGAAAACAAAAACTACAGCCATTCCGAAAAAGTAACATACAAGACCGATTACAGCAACAGCAGCAGGGATGTTTGAAGCAAGAATTTCTTTCATAACAATTCTCCTTAAAAATTTTCTTGTATATATTATCATATAAATGCAATCTTTACAACAATTTATTAAAAAAATATTGAAAAAAATGTCAATACAAGTTAAAATATGGTTTGAAGGTGGTGCTGATATGAAAATTTCACTCAAAGCTGCTGCTAAGGTTAATCTTATCCTTGACATGACTGCTGTTCTTCAGAATGGATATCACAGCATATATACGGTTATGCAGTCCGTAGGTATTTACGATGAAATAACCTTAAGTGTTAATGATTCAGGAATAATTTCACTGACATGCAACGATAAAGATATGCCCCTTGATAACAGAAATACCGCATACAAGGCGGCACAGTTCTTTTTTGAACATATAAACGACAATATACACGGTGTTGAAATTGATATAACCAAAGTTATTCCTTCACAGGCCGGAATGGCAGGAGGAAGCTCAGATGCTGCAGCAGTAATTGTCGGTCTTGACAGAATCCTCGGCACAAAGCTTTCAGTTGATGAGCTTTATGCAATCGGCAAAAAAGTAGGCGCTGATGTTCCGTTCTGTATTGCCGGAGGAACAAGACTTTGTCTTAATATCGGTGAAGTTATGGCAAAGCTTCCTGACCTGCCCGAATGCTATATAGTAATTGCAAAACCTGATCAGGGCGTTTCAACAAAAGAAGCATATGCAAATTATGATTCGGCAGAATGGATAAGACATCCTGACAACGAAGGATTCCTGTTTGCAGCAACCCAAAGTGATCTGAAAACAATGTGTCAGAAAGCAGCAAATGTTTTTGAACAGGTTGTAGAGGTTCAGGACAGAGTAAAAATCAAGTCAATCATGAGAAATCACAATGCAAAACTGGCAATGATGACAGGCAGCGGTGCTGCAATATTCGGCATATTTGAAAATGAAAAAGATGCTCATGTATGTGCTCAGGAGCTAAGAAAGAATTTTGCAAATATCTTTGAAACTATTCCTGTTAAAAAGAGTATTGAAATAATTGAATAAACTGTTAATTAACCGTCCATCATCAGTATGTGACGGTTATTTTTTTTGAAAGGAATGCAGAATGAAAACAAGGAATATATTTATTGCACTCTTATTAAGCATGACGTTTCTGATTGTCTATAATTTTTCAGTATTTTCATATTCATGCC
>JAFYUD010000191.1 GCA_017549665.1 Clostridia bacterium
CACGTATGCTTCAGGCTCAAGACACAAAAGCGGCAAAAGGCTTTGTGAAATTGCCGATATTGTCCTTGATAACGGCGGATGTGTGGGTGATGCCTGCATTGAGGTTGATTCTGTCAGCGGAAAAATCTGTCCCACGTCAACGGTCTGCGGTGCGGTTATTCTTAATGCAGTTGTTGCCGAAGCTGTTGATATATGCGCAAAAAACGGCTTTGTGCCTGATCATTTTGCATCTTCAAATATTGACGGCGGTGACGAAATCAACAATGCACTTGTTGAAAAATACAAAAAGGAGATAAAGCACCTGTGATATATCCAGTTATTCAGAAAAACAACCTTGACGGAGCAGCTGTAAATGTGACTGCAGTTTCTGTCAGCGGTATGTATCAGGAAATGGCTGAAAACATTCTGTCAGATTACGGAATCTCCGTGTCAGGCGGATTGAAAACAGAAATTGCTGTTGTAAACAGCCGTAAAACAACGTATATTGAATCACTTTCACGTCTGAGTGATGAGAAATATTATATAAATGTATCATCAGACGCAATCGGGATTGAAGCATCATCACGCAGAGGCGTTTTCAGGGCAGTAAACACTCTTGCAAAGCTTATCTGTGCAGGTGAATTGAAAACAGGCGTGATTGAGGATTATCCTTTGTTTGCAACAAGAGGCTATATAGAGGGCTTTTACGGTGCAACATGGAAAACTGACAAGCGTCTGTCTGTCATGAAGCTGATGGCTCGTTACGGCATGAATACTTTTTATTATGCACCTAAGGATGACCTGTATCACAGAGCCAAGTGGAGAGAGGTTTATCCTGAAAAAGATCTTGCAGAAATAAAGATGCTTTTTGATACTGCAACAGAAAATGAGCTTGATTTCTGCTGGTGTGTAGGCCCCGGACTTACATATAAGTACACAAGTGAAGATGATTTCAATGCACTCTTCAATAAAATCATGAATGTGTATTCTGTCGGTGTCAGAAGCTTCGGACTTCTGCTTGACGATATTCCCGATGATTTTCAGTACGATGAGGATAACGGTGTGTATGACAATATTGTTGATGCACACGTTGAGCTGATAAGCAGACTTTATGCAAAGTTGAAGGATACCGATTCTTCGGTTTCTCTTACTGTATGTCCCACTCAGTATTTCGGAGAATCTGATGACTACTATATTTCGAAATTCGGCAACGGAGTGCCTGCTGATGTAAAGGTTTTCTGGACAGGCAGACAGATATGCTCAACCTTCCTGACAAGCCGTGAGGCTGATGATTTCAGCCGTTCAACATCTCACAGACCCCTTTACTGGGATAATTATCCCGTAAACGATGCAGAGATGTTTCAGGAGATGCACCTGGGTGCTGTAAAGGGCAGAGATAAGGATTTGTATAAGCACTGTGAAGGTCTTATTGCAAATGTCATGGAATACGCTGAAAGTTCAAAAATACCCCTTATGACTATTGCAGATTATCTCTGGAATCCGGCATGCTATGACAGTGATAAATCCCTTGAAAATGCACACAGAGAAATTCTCGGTGATAAGGCTGAGTTGTTCAGTTATATAGCAGATCATTTGTGTGTTTCGTGTGTATCACGCTACGGCTCTGCAATTATGAGTGAAAAATTATCTCATGTCAGCTTTCTGATGACAACAGGACGAAAAGAAGAGGCGCTTGCTCTCTTTGCTGAGTATATAAAGGCAAACCGTGAGTGTCTTGAAATGGTCAGTGATACAACTGTGCCTTTATTTGCCGAAATTCAGAAATGGGTTGCGAAATTTGCAATGTGCTGCGATGTGCTTGATGCAATTTACGCAGTTTGGGAAGCACCCGATGATGATAAAAAGCAGAAGCTCTCGGTTTTACTTGATAAATATAATTCAGATGCAGTCGTGCTTACGGGATTCTGTCTGAGAGAGACTGCAGAGAAAACACTTGAGTTATAATTATTGATTATACGGCGGTAAGGATTGTTCTTTACCGTCGTATTGTAATTTTTTTTGAAATAAATTTTTTGTATCTGAACCTTTTTACAGAATTTTTCGTCTTTATTGGTGAAACCGGTTTTATAAATAAACAAGGAGGTGGAGAGGTGAATGAATTTGAATCATTGTTTACTGAACATTTTAATGCTTTAGAGCGTCTGGTAAACTACAAAATCAGCAATATTCATGATGCTCAGGATATTATTCAGGAAGTGAGTATGACGGCATCGTTAAAATTTGATACCCTTGATGACAAATCCATGTTCAAGGCATGGCTGATTCGCATTGCAAACAATAAGTGTATTGATTATTACAGACAGAAGTCAAAAACAGTTACTGTTTCATTTGATTTGTTGGCAGATACGATTAGTACAGATACAGCTTTACAAAATGCAGTTTCGGAAACAATGGAATTATTGGGGCCAACGGAAAGACAAATTTTGTATCTTTATTATTTCCGTGATTTATCACAGAAAGAAATATCCCGAATACTAAATTTGCCGTCAGGAACTGTTAAAAGCAGATTGCATTATGCAAGAGAAAAATTCAGAAATGTTTACCCCTATCCGCCGAAAGGAGATTCTTATATGAAAAAACTACCTGAATTATTGCCCGAATATAAAATTGAGAAATCTGATAAAGAGCCGTTTGAGGTCAGATGTGAAGAGCTTGCCGGATGGGCTTTGGTACCCCGACTTAACGAGAAATCATCTCTGGGTATTTATTATGTTCCTTCAAGAAAAATGCAGGGATATATTGATACTCAGGTTGTAGGTGAAGCTGAAATATACGGCATCAGAGGTGTTGAAATTCTGGCAATTGAACATGATATGGAAGATTATTACAGAACGGAAATAATAAAACACAAAGAGCGTCGCTTTATTGCACAGCTTACTGATACTCACAGCCGTTTTCTTGCAGAAACTCATGTGGAGGACGGAGTTCGTATGGTTCACACATTTATTGATGATGATGAATTTACCGAAAACTGGGGTTACGGTGAAGACAACTGCGGAATGTGTGTCAACAGGGTGCAGAAAAACCTTATCGTAAGAAACGGTGATATCGTAAACGGAACAGTGAAGCCTGAGGTTGTTGATATAGTAGGAAGATATAATGTGACGATAAACGGAAAAACATACGATACAGTCTGCGTTATGGATCTGAATTGTTATAATGATCCGGTGGTTTCTGAAGAATATCTTGATAAAAACGGACGGACAGTATTGTTTCGCAGATTTAATCGCAATGATTGGGCTTTTGATCGCTTTAAGAAAAAATGGACAGAAATTCTGCCTGAAAATCAGCGGCTGATTGTAAATGGGGAAGTGTATGTGCATTGGTATGATTGTATAACATCTTATATTTTGTA
>JAFYUD010000192.1 GCA_017549665.1 Clostridia bacterium
ATAATTAAATTTGCACTTGAAAATTTATTTATAATGTTATATAATATTCTGTGTATATATTATTAGGAGGTTCACCTTATGAAGAAAATTTTAAGGAGGAGTCTTTGTTGTCTGCTCAGTATTGTGCTTGCATTCAGCACAATTGTAACAGCTGTTGCTTATGATGAAGATGCCCAGACATCCCCCGTTATTGTGGTGAATGATATTAATCTGAATCCTATCCGTAATACTGATGACGGCACTGTGGTTTTCAGCTTTAGTGATTATCAGTTTGACCCCCTCTTCACCACAGGTTTCTCAGAAAACATTACAGATTTGTTTACAAAAGAAACAATTGAGGAAATTACTAACGGAGATCTTGCTGCGCTTGAGATTGTAACACTTCTGCTTGACTATTTCGGTTTCAGCGGTGATGTCAACAGAATTATCAATACAGTTCTTGAGCTTATAATGAAGGTTTCTGAGAATCTTGCAACTTCAGGTCTTGATATTCAGGAAATGATCAGCAATATCAATTTCGAATCTTTTGCTGACAGCCTTAAGAATAAGCTTGCAGGCAAGCTTGAAGAAATCAAGCTTCTTAGCATGAATCCCGACGGCACACCTCTTTACGATAATATCGGAGCTGTTGTGTTTGAAGATTCTCTTGAATATCTTTATGATGAATATGAGGATCTTGCATACGAAATTGCAGGTGAAATTGCTGACAGTATTGCAGAAGCTATCGGTTATGAAAATACATATATTTTCAACTATGACTGGCGTCTTGATCCTGCAGTGAATGCTGCACTTCTTGCTGAATTTGTTGAAACAGTAAAAGATGCAACAGGTGCAGATGAAGTTTCAATCATTTCTGAAGGCTACGGATCTGTTATTGCTACCGAATACCTTGCTGAGTATGCAGATGAAGCTGTTGAATCTGTAAAGAACTTTGTTACAGTTTCATCAGAGTTCCTTGGCACTTCACTTGTTGGTGATTATTTCAAGGGAGATATTGTCAGTCCGATTTCTGATCTTAATTCATATACAAGTGCTTACCTCAGATATATGAATGACCTCTCCGATAATCCTATCACAGCATTTGTAATGTGGCTTCTTAATTACATTATGAATACTGAAAGAGAGCTTCATACATTCTGTTTTGAAATTGAAAAGATTCTTTCTGAAGTAAATACAATTATGAGCATTACAGGCATCACAGATCAGATTGCTTGTATGCCCGGTATTTGGGCACTTGTTCCTGCTGAAGACTATTACGAAGCTGCTGAGAATCTCTTTAATGAAAGCACTGATGAAGCACTTCTTGAAGCTGTAGAAGCTTTCAAGGACAATCAGGACTGTTATGAGGATATTCTTATTGATGCTCAGGACAGCGGTATAAATGTTGCTGTCGTTGCAGCATGGGATCTTCAGATTATGCCTATAGGTAAAAACTCATCTGTACAGAGTGACGGTATTGTTGATACTGCATATGCGTCATTCGGTGCAAGCTGTATCGAGCTTAACAGTGTAGCTGAAGCAATGGAAGCTGTTCAGTGGCTTGATGATGGTCATGATCACATGTCAGCATCTTACGATATGCTTACTCCCTGGTATGCTTATGGCGGAATCTGTGCTTATGTTGATGCTTCAACTTGTGCACTTCCCGAAAACACATGGTTTATCAAGAATATGAAGCATGGCACATTCACATATTCAAGCAATGCTTCTGCATTCCTTATCTGGCTTGTTACTGCTGAAGAGCAGAAAACTGTATGGGATGATGTTTCATACAAACAGTTTATGACATACAACAGATATATTGATCCCGGCATTCTCAGCTCAGACGGTGCAGTTGCTCCTGACGATCTTACAAACGGCGGATTCCTTCTCGGTGACGTTGATCTTAACGGCATCATTACATCTGCTGATGCATATATGGCTATGAGTGAAAGCCTTGATCCTGAATCAGTTTCTTTCAAGAATGCAGATATCGACGGTGATGGTGAAATTACTCACGATGATGCAGAAAGAATCCTCAGTATATCTTCAGGTATTGATAATGAAATGTCTGCAGGTGTTAAGGTAGAATATGACACAAGCGCTTCAGGACTCGAAAAGTCAGATTACGAGATTGAACTTGATCCTGTGTATAATTCAGCTACAAATCAGCTCGAAATTACTCTTGTTCTTCTTGATGCAAAGGGCAGCTATTGCGGAAACTTTGTAGTCAATTACGACACAGATATGCTTACATACAGTAAGTCAGTTGCTTATGAGGTTGATAAGGGCAGAATAGTTGCAGGTGATGTAAATGCTCTTGACAATGCTGTTGCTTGTTCATTCTCAACATCTAAGCCTCTTACAAAGAAAACTTGTGATGAAAACGGCAATCTTGTACTTGCAACATTCTATTTCGATGTTTCAAGAACAAATATAACTGCAACATCACTTACTGCAGGTACATCTTACTTCTATGAAGATGATGAGCTTGTTTATATCGAAGAAGTTACACTTGACCTCGATGAAGATTTCTTCTTTATGCTCGGTGATGCAGATAATAACAGATGGCTTTCAGCTGCTGATGCAAGACGTATTATCAGAATTGCAGCTCAGCTTGAAGAAGTTGAAGACGAAGCGATGTTCAGCCGTTGTGATGTGGATCAGGACGGTTATATCACAGCAAAGGATGCAAGACTTGTTCTCAGAGCATCTGCAAAATTAATCACATCATTCGATTCATAAAAAAGCAAAAATATTACCCCTTACTGAAAAAAGTAAGGGGTAAATTTTTTTTTAATAAAATCCCGCTGAGCCGACTATTGCCGATAATAACCTGCTCTTGGGCAGGGTGGGTGCCGCCCAATGCCATCGTGCTCCCTTCGTCCGCATAAGCGGGAGGTCTGCATACCCGACACCGGAGCCGGGCTCCCTTTTTATGATTGTTGGGTTAATATAAGCAATAGCTGCCGCACACAGCAGGAAATATAAATTTAATTATTCTTCGTCATCGAAATCAAAAATGTCTGCAAGTCTTTCTTCAAACATTTTACCGATTTTCATGAATTCATCTTCATCTTCAATAGGCTCAAGGAAGATCTCATCACCGTTATAATTTCTCATAAGAATGATAAGCTCACCGTTTTCATCAACAACCTCATCATCGTAAATGGGAAGGAGAGCCACATATTCTTTGTTGTCAAGCTCGATAATGTCAAGTTCTTCAAAGATATGTTCTTCGCCTTCTTCGTCAACAACACTGACAATTATAGGTTCATATGTCTCCTCTTCAGAGCCTTCAAATTTAAGTTCATCGTTCATTTTTAATTTCTCCTAATTCTAACTTTAATAACTATATTTTAACAGAAAAAAGCTTTTGTGTCAACAATTCAGAGTAATTACTCGATGATTTCTGCCTGCCAGTAACAGTTATAATTATTACCTGCATCAACTCTCTGTATGCAATCCTTCTGAGAAAAATCATCTTTTTTATTGTGGTCGTCATTTACGCCCCACCAGGGTTCGATACAGACATAAGGCGCACCGGGTTTTGCCCAGATTCCAAGGTAAGGACAACTGCCGATGTCAAATTTTACTTTTCTGTTATGATTATCACTTTCAAGAGTGATGCATTTTGATTTAATGCCTGTGAAAATGAGTGCATCGTCGTTGAAAATGTCTTTAGTAATTGTAATTGTTGTTTCGTCGTTAAGAACGGGTAATGTCTTGCCGTTTCTTAAGCATTCAGTGTCAATTGCGACTGTTTCAAGTGTTTCTTTTTCATCAAACACCAGATGATCACCGATTTCACAATTAAAACCGGGATGTCCACCGATTGAAAAATACATAGTTTTGTCATTTTTGTTGACAACTTTATATGAACATTTAAGTGATTTCTCAATCAGTTCAAAAGTTACATAAACTTCAAAATTATAAGGGAAGATTTTCAGGGTTTCTTCATCTTCAGTTTCGATGAAAGTAATTTTACTACAGTCTGTACAGTATCCTTCAGTGAGCTTCAACGGCAATGCAATGGTGTTTATACTTGAGTACAAGATTCATTACATGGATCTTGCAACCGGCAAGGTTACAGTTCCGCAGATTGCTGTAGCTGACAATAATGTGGAGATTATGCGCAGCTTCAAGGATGTGGCTCCAAGCCGCGTGGCCGTTTCTCCAGACGGAAAGAAGTTTGCTTTGGCAATCAGAGGACTGCTGTATGTTACTGATGCAAAAGGAAAGTACCAGCATCCGCTTCAGACACCTGCCAATGAGCGTGTTGATGAGCTTGTGAGGGGTGCTGACAACAATACAGTCTACTATACCAGGACAGACAAGGGGTTTGCAGCCCTTTACAAGATTAAGGCAGACGGTTCAATGAAGGAGCAGCTCCTTTATAAGGATGATTGCAATGTGAAGAACCTGAAGATGTCCCATAAAAAGGACAAGATTGCATTTGTGAACGGAAACAAGTCTG